>JANYAP010000110.1 GCA_025361285.1 Bacteroidales bacterium
GGGGCGGCGATAGCCGCCCCATCTGCCTCATCCCTGAAAATGCCCGTCTTCCGAAGGAAGTGAGGAATCTCACAAAGAGAAGGACAATAAAAATTAGGTGAGAAATTTATAGTTTCACCTTTTCAATATTGTTCATAGTGGTAAGAATAGCTTGCTGTCGCCTTAATAAATAGTCGTTTGGCGCGGCTGGGTTTCGCTTTCGCGGATTTGGGAATGCTGCCACAATTAGTGCGCACTCGCCTCGAGTAAGTTTACTGGCTGGCTTCTTAAAATAGGCTTGTGCAGCGGCTTCTACACCAAAAATGCCATTGCCCATTTCAATCGAATTAAGATATACTTCCATAATTCGCGTTTTGCTCCAAACTGCCTCAACCATAAACGTATAGTAAAGCTCAAGTCCTTTGCGAATATAGTTTCGACCGAGCCAAAGATATACGTTTTTGCATGTTTGCTGTGTAATGGTGCTGGCTCCATGCAATCGCTTGGCTCGCTTATTGTGTTTTTGAGCTTTTTCAATTGCTTCAAAATCGACACCAAAGTGATTCGGAAAATTATTGTCCTCGGCCGATACCGCTGCTAAAACCATGTTAGGCGAAATTTTTTCGATAGAAACCCAATGGTGTTTTAAGCGAACTTTCTTACCATTAACCATTTGCTCAAAAACCCGCTGAAGCATTAGCGATGTAAACGGCACGGGCACAAACCTATAAGCAAATACCCCTGAAATGGTAAAAACCAAAAAGAACAAAGTTAATAACCGAAGTTTACGCCAAATGTTTGAAAGTAAAGTACTAATATTCATTATACTAATTCTCTTTTTTGTGTCAAAAATAATCATTTGTTTATTGGTAACGCAAAATAATTGTATGTAGCGTAGTTATTTTTCATACCTTGGGTTTTTATGTTTAGGCTGGAGGCTGTGGGCATTAGGCATTAGGCTGGAGGCTTTAGGCTGTGGGCTTTAGGCTGTAGGATGTAGGAGAGAGGTTCAAAGGTTAATTCGTTTGAATTTACATAATTGGCTTGATTTTTTGGTTTGTAACGAAGTTCCTCCAGCCTCCAGCCTTAAGCCTCCAGTCTCCAGTCTCCAGTCTCCAGCCTCCAGCCTTCTGTAACTTTTACATTATGACTAATAAAATTATTACCAGAGCTGTTTTACTTGTTTCGCTGGTTAGTTTATTTACCGATATTGCCAGCGAAATGCTGTATCCGATAATGCCTGTTTACCTTAAATCGATTGGCTTTTCGGTTGTTATTATTGGCATTCTCGAAGGTTTAGCCGAAGCCACCGCAGGTCTTAGCAAAGGCTATTTTGGTAATCTTTCCGATTTATCGGGAAAGCGAACTCCTTTCATTCGTATTGGTTATGCTCTAAGTGCTTTATCAAAACCACTTCTTGCTGTGTTCTCGTTTCCATGGTGGATATTTATTATGCGAACATTCGATAGGCTTGGCAAAGGCATTCGGACTAGTGCTCGCGACGCTATTTTGTCCGACGAAAGCACGCCCGAAAACAAGGGTAAAGTGTTTGGTTTTCACCGTTCTATGGATACGTTGGGTGCTGCCATAGGTCCAATTTTAGCGCTTATATACCTTGCATACTTCCCTGGTAATTACAAACAGTTGTTTATCATTGCAGTAGTACCTGGAATTATTGCTGTTACTATCACTTTTTTGGTTCGCGATAAGCAAAGGATTGTGAAAGTCGAAAGGGGTTCTGTATTTTTTTTGTCGTATTTACAATATTGGAATGTTGCAAGTTCGCAGTACAGGAAGTTAGTTATTGGTTTATTGGCTTTTACGCTGTTTAATAGTTCGGATGCTTTTTTGTTACTGGCTTTGAAAGAGAAAGGATTGTCGGATACCTCAATGATAAGTTATTACATACTTTATAATCTGTTTTATGCTGCGGTTAGCTACCCAATTGGTATGTTGGCCGATAAAATAGGACTTAAACGTGTGTTAATTACTGGATTATTACTGTTTTCGATAGTTTATGGAGCTATTGGGTTCGTTACTACACAACTGTTTTTGGTAACGGTATTTTTAATATATGGTCTTTACGCGGCTGCTACCGAAGGCGTTTCGAAGGCGTTGATAACCAATTTAGCCGATAAAAAGGACACCGCCACGGCTATTGGTTTTTATGCGAGTTTCGCAAGCATATTTTCGCTTATGGCTAGTGCGTTTGGCGGACTAATTTGGTTTTTAGCATCTTCCAAAACTATGTTTATAACATCGTCGGTGGGAGTGTTGTTGGTAGTTTGTTATTTTATTGTAGTTTTTGGGAAGATGTCGATGGGTTTAAAATCGAATTTGAACTTATGAGTTATTTTGATAATACTATATCTTAATTCTGTCAAAGCTATCAGTAAATTCGTCAAATATAGGCTATTGCTAGCTTATGCAGTACTTTGATTATTCTATCTTTGGATGCATTTTATACAATTTATGCAACGTAAAGTTGGATTATTGGTTTCTCAAAGAGGTTTTAAAATTATGAAAAGAGGTTTACTGTTATTTGTTCTGTGGGTGTTCATTTTCAATGCATCGTTAGAGATTTGTTTTGCAAAGGAAACACCTAAAAATTACGTTATTGTAGTTTTAGGATCATCGACGGCTTATGGAAATGGTCCAACAAACGCTGATAGTGCTTGGGTTAGAAGATATGTGGCATACCTAAATAGTAATTATCCAAACTTTAGTGTAGTTAACCTTGCTGAAGAAAGTTACGTTACCTATCGAATTCTACCTACAGGTACTTATATTGATCCAGATGTTACTAATCACCCAACGGTTGATCCTGAACATAATATTACTAAGGCTCTTTCTTATTCGCCCGATGCAATAATCATTAATTTACCATCCAACGATGCAGGGAGTCATTACGAGGTAGCTGATCAGTTGGCAAACTATTCGGCTATAACTTCAGTTGCACACAATGCAAATATTCCAGTTTGGGTAGCATCGCCCCAGCCGAGTTTTCTTAGTGGATATGCATATCAACTACAATTACAAATGCTGGATTCTATGGCACCAGTATTTGGCAATTTTGCTATCGATTTTTGGACAGGAATTGGTACACCAGAAGGACATGTTGATAGTCGATACGATTGTGGCGATGGGCTGCACTTAAACAGCAGTGGGCATCGAATTTTGTTTCAACGAGTTGTAGATAAAAATATTCCTGATTATCTGATTAATTTAAACGACAAAGAAGCCCCAACAGTGCCAACCGCACTTTCATCGAGCAATAAAACAGGCACGAGCTTTACACTTTCTTGGACGGCATCGACTGATAACGTAGCAGTTACCGATTACGATGTATATGAAAACGGCTCATTTCTAAAAACTGTAA
>JANYAP010000056.1 GCA_025361285.1 Bacteroidales bacterium
ATAGTGCCAAAAGTCGCAAAGGCTTTGCTTTAGGGGCTGTTATAGCTGCCGAGTTTATGACGGGCAAAACGGGAATTTATTCAATGAACGATTTGATGAAATTTTAATTGTTGTTAAGATGACAGATGTTCAACTATATACGAGGTTACAATATCTAAAGCCTTCTCTAAAAAATGAAGTGTATAATTTTGTCGATTTCCTATTCACTAAGCAAGAGAAGGAAATAAAAACGAAGAAACCTCGCTTTGGGTGCGCTAAAGGTCGATTTAAGATGTCCTCAGATTTTGAAGCGCCATTAGAAGATTTAAATGAATATATGTACTAATGGACTTACTGCTTGATACACATGGTTTCATCTGGTTTTTCAACGGCGACAAGCAATTGTCGATAAAAGCTAAAAAATCAATTGAAGACCCAAAAAACAGAAAGTTTGTTAGTATTGCTTCAATTTGGGAGGTAGCAATAAAAATCAATCTCAAAAAACTCGTATTTGATGGTAATACAAGTGAAATTGCAGAGCTAATTGATCAAAATGGATTTCAATTATTGCCAATAATTATTGAACATACAGTTGTTTACGAATCATTAAAGTTGATACATCGCGATCCATTTGATCGAATTATTGTTGCACAAGCCTTGGCAGAAAATTTAACTATAATTACAATTGACGAAAATATTCGAAAATACAATATTAAAACAATATGGTAGTATCATAACACACAGTAAATAAATCATACAATATAAAATTCTAAACATTTTACCACATGAATTTATTCGGCAGAAAAAACAACGAAACCTACAACGACAAGCCTAAGAGAGATATTCGTTACATAAAGTACGCTATAGCCACAATTCTATACCTATTATGGGTAATTTGGGTTGGCTGTTTCTGGCTATTGCTTGGCTTGCCAGTGTTATTCGATATTTACATAACCAAAAAAGTAAATTGGTCGCCTTGGAAAAAACGCAATCAGAAAAACCACGCAGTAATTGAATGGATTGATGCTCTTATATTTGCCGTGGTTGCTGTTACTTTAATAAACATCTTTTTTTTCCAGAACTACAAAATACCAACAGGTTCTATGGAAAAACGATTGCTAATAGGCGATCACCTTTATGTTACCAAACTTAAATACGGTCCCAAACTTCCAAATACGCCAATAGCATTCCCATTTACACAGCACACTTTGCCATTAACTACAAGCACAAAATCGTATATCGATTGGCCAAACTGGGGCTATAAGCGAATAGCTGGCTTTACCAATATTAAAAACGACGACATTGTTGTTTTTAACTTCCCCGAAGGCGATACTGTTGTGGTTGAAATGAGTGCGCAAAGCTACTATTCAATTATTCGTGACTATGCCGAACAATTCAAATACCGCGATTTAAACGGTGGATTAGCCGCCAAAACAAAGGAAGAGTACACCAGCATTGCTCGTAAATACATTTTAGAAAACCGCGAAATTAAAGTTCGACCTATTGATAGGCGCGACAATTATATAAAACGCTGCGTAGCAATAGCTGGCGACACTTTGCGAATAATTAACGCACAAATTTACATAAACGGCAAAGCTCAAAAGAATCTAAACCAAATGCAATACAAGTACATGGTTGTAACCGATGGTACGCGCATTAATCCACAAGCTTTCGAACGATTGGCTATTTACCCTAACGATGTTCAAGAGGATTCAAATGGTTACGTTATTACTCTTACAAAGGAAAACGCCGATAAAATTAAAGGCTTTTCGAACGTAAAAACCGTAGAACCTATTTTTATCCCCTCGGGCAAATATTTAGAAGATAATTTTCCACATAGCTCAAAATATCAATGGAATCTCGATAACTATGGTCCACTTTGGATACCTAAAAAAGGTGTAACTGTTGCATTAACCCTCGATAATTTATGCTTTTACGAACGCATTATTAGTCCGTACGAAGGCAATAAACTAGAAGTAAAAGATGGTAAGATATTTATAAACAATCAACTAGCTACAAGCTACACTTTTAAAATGGATTATTATTTTATGATGGGCGACAACCGTCATAACTCGGCCGATTCGCGATTCTGGGGCTTTGTTCCTGAAGATCACATAGTTGGAGCTCCAAGGTTTATATGGCTATCGCTCGATCCTACTAAGAGCTTTCCTGCAAGCATCCGCTGGAAAAGGTTTTTTACCTGGGCTTCGAATTAGGAAAAGTTTAGCGAAATAATATTTCCCGCAAAGGAAAAAAGAAGCGCAAAAATCGCAAAGTTAAATAATTACTTTGCGGTCTTTGCGCTTTTTCTTTGTGTACTTTGCGTGAAACTTTATCTACATCAGCAATATACCGTTTTTCTTGCAATCGTCCATCATTTTTGGCGGCCATATCGATGCTTGTGTTTCGCCAATATGTGCTTTGCGAAGAAAGAACATGCATAACCGCGACTGACCAATGCCACCACCAATTGATAACGGTAACTCGCCGTCGAGCAAGCGTTTATGAAAATATAACGATTTACGATTCTCTGCTCCTTCGGTTTTAAGTTGGTTTAACAGCGATTCCTTGTCAACACGAATACCCATCGACGAAAGTTCGAAAGCCGACTTAAACATAGGGTTCCATACCACAATATCGCCATTTATTCCCTTGTAACCGTTTATAGTTGGAGTACTCCAATCGTCGTAATCAGGCGCACGTCCGTCGTGTTTTTCGCCATTGGCCAGTTTGCCACCAATACCAATTACGAAAATGGCGCCATACTGCTCGGCAGCTTTGGTTTCGCGCTCGCGTGGTGTAAGAGTTGGATACTGTTTTAGTAACTCTTCGGTGTGTATGAAAGTAATTTCTTCGGGTAAAATTGGTTTAATTTGCGGATAATTTTCATATACCACATATTCAGTACGTTTCATAGCCGAATAAATACCTCTTACCGTGTGTTTAAGAAAATCGAGGTTACGTTGCTCCTTCGAAACTACACGTTCCCAATCCCATTGGTCAACATACAGAGAATGAATGTTATCGAGCTCTTCATCGGGACGAACCGCGTTCATGTCGGTATATAAACCGTAGCCCATTTCAATGCTATAATCGGCAAGCATCATTCGTTTCCACTTAGCAAGCGAATGAACTACTTCGGCACGTGCTTCACCCATATCTTTAATAGGGAAACCCACAGGACGCTCAGTTCCGTTAAGGTCGTCGTTAATACCTGTACCCTTAAGTACAAATAGTGGCGCAGTTACACGACGTAAACGAAGCTCGGATGCCAACGATTGCTCAAAGAAATCTTTTACTATTTTAATAGCTTTTTCGGTTTGTTTTAAATCGAGTACCGACTTATAATTTTCAGGAATAATTAAATTCATAAGGTATAATTGTTTGTTTTAAGAAAAATAATCATAAAATACAGCACAAAACTATAAAAAATAAATCAAATTTGGAAATAATTTTGCAATTATCAATTTTGAGTACAATTAATTTCTAATTGAAACATCGTCGGGATGAGTTATAAACCCAGCAACTGCAGAAGCCGCTACAACGGCTGGCGATGAAAGGTAAATATCGCCACGACCTATTTGGCCTGGGAAGTTTCTATTGCCAGTACTAAAAGTTACATCGCCAAGGCAATTACTTGTGGCCCAGTTCGATGAGCAGCCACCGCAACCTGCATCGGCAACTATTGCGCCCGACTCCTTAAAAATATCTATTAATCCTTCCTGAAGGCTTTGAGTCCATATTTCGTCGGTTGATGGAACAATTTTAAGAACAATGCCCGAAGCGACTTTCTTTCCCTTTAGAATTCCGGCCGTAATACGCATATCTTCAATTCGTCCGTTGGTACAAGTGCCAATAAACGCCGAATCGATTATTGTTCCCTTTTGTTTTTCCAGAGGAACTAACTCAAACGGACGACCTGGTCGTGCAATCAATAATTCTATATTATCGATATTTATGTGAAGTTCCTCCTCATATTCAGCATCAACGTCGGGCAACAAAACTTTGAAATCACTTTTTGATTTATATCGACAATAATCCAACACTTCCTGATTTGGTTTCATTAAAAAAGTAACAGCACCCATCTCAGATGCCATTGAAGCCAATGAAATTCGACCGTCGAGACTTAAATTTTCTATTACTTCTCCATCGAGTTCAACGGAATAGCCAAGCAATTTATTCGACCCAAAAATAGATAACAGGTATAGTGCCAAATCTTTAGCCGAATAGCGAATGGGCATTTGTCCACTAAGTGTTATTTTTATAGTTTTAGGTATCCTAAACCACACTTTTCCGGTTGTAATTGACGATGCCACTTCTTTTTCGCTCATCCCCTGCCCAATTGCACCAATTGCGCCGAGCAAGTTAATGTGTTTGTCGGCCGAAACCATTGTGCACCCAGGAAAAGCTAAACCTTGGTCAATCATTAAATGCGAACTAATGCCCGAATGAGCATCGAAAACTCTTATATTGTTTTCTTTGGCAAAATCGCGATTATTACGCAGATTTTCAGTTAGTAACAACTCAGAATTTGAGGAGTTACAATCGAAAGCGAAAAAGGTTTTTGATGGGTCAGTTACTTTTAACTTGTTATCTTGCAATTGTTTAAATGCACTATTGCTGCTTATGTCGCTTACAACACGCAAATCAACAAACATATCAATTATCTCGCCAGCTTTAATATTATCGTTAGCTGAATGCTTTGCCAAAATTTTTTCTATCATTGTGTGTCCCATGGTATATCGAATAAAATGTACCTATCGAAAAAACAATAAATTTACGAAAAAGGAATTGGAATGTGTAAGTTTTTGGATAGTTTGTTTTAGATATGATATTAGATAAAAAGGTGCGGCGAGTTTTTCTTCTTGTATTATTTGTAACATATTGAAATACATACAAAGAAATAAATACTTAGAATACTTAGAAATACATAGAAATACGGAGAAATATAGGAGTGTTTCTACGTATTTCAATAGACGTTTTAGGTATTACAGCATAAATAATAATTCTAAGCAAACATACTATCGTCGCGAATTAACAATAAAATGGCGTTATTTGGAACAATGAGGTATTTTTCGCGGTTAAATTCTATTTCCCAGCCACTATTTTGAAGATATACAGCCAAATCACCTTCTTTGGGTTGTAGTGGAACGTATCGAACTTCGTCGGTTTTGCTTTTCCAAGAATCGTTATCGTCGGCAACGGCAGGAATTGGATACCCTGGACCAACTTTTACAACATACCCCGACTGTAATTTTTCTTTTTCGTGTACTCCAGGAGGCAGCAACAAACCACCTTTAGTTCGATCAGTTGGACTTTTAGGCTTAATTAATATCCTATCGCCAACAATAATAAATTTCTTAATGTCCTGTATATGAATTTCTAACGACATAGTGTAAATGTATATTACAACGGTTTTTTATATTTAATCAGCCTTTAATGCCGTAATGATCTTCCATTATTTTGGCAAACCACGAGCCTGGTAATATATAACTCAATACAACTGCCAGTTTTTGCTCGAACGAACCAATTACATAGCGGTTACAAGGGTTTTTACTTTCTACAATTTTACATATTTTACGAGCCAATATATCGGGTGCCCATCCGCCTGTTTCGTCTTTTTCGATTACTGAAATTGTCTTTTTTGATTGCGATTCATAAGCATCTATGCCATTATAAGTATGTGTTATTCTTCTACTTGCGGTATTGTTAGTTTTAAAATCGCCTGGATTAACCATTATAACTTTAATGTTAAATGGTTTCAACTCCATTCTAAGCGATTGACACATACCCTCTAAAGCAAATTTACTAGCGCAATAGAAGCCCACAAACGGAGTAACGAGTAAGCCGTTCATTGAACTAATGTTTATAATAGTTCCAGCATTTTGTTTACGCAGGTGCGGTAATGCGGCTCGAATAACATTAAGCGGACCCATAAAATTTGTGTCCATTTGCAAACGAATATCGTCGTAAGGAGTAATTTCAACAGCGCCACCTACAACGGTTCCAGCATTATTAATTACCACATCAATGCGACCTTCCTTTTCAATTACGGTATTAATGCCTTTTTCAACTGCCTGAACATCTGTTACGTCCATGTAAAGAACATGAATCTTTGGGTCGTGATCAATTTCCTTACGACATGTGCCATAAACCTTATGACCTCTTTCAGCTAATAACGATGCGGTGTGCTTACCAAAACCCGACGAAATGCCTGTAATGAAAATTACTTTGCTCATAGTTGTTTGAGATAAGATATTAGTCGTAAAACAATAGACATAAGACATTTGTCTTACGACTTACGACTTTTTCTGTCTTGTTTCTAACGACTTACGACTTTTTCTGTCTTACGACTTAAAGTATCCCTAATTTTTTTGATGCTTTTTGAATTTTTTCGAGTGCTATTTGAACTTGGCTGATGGTGTGAGTTGCCATAAGCGAAAAACGAATAAGGCTATCTTCCTTAGGAACCGCAGGCGATACAACTGGGTTAACAAACACGCCATCTTCTAAAAGCATGTGTGTTAGCTGCAAAGCTTTTATGTCGTTGCCAATAAAGAGTGGAATAATTGGGGTTTCCGAAACGCCTGTATTATAGCCCATTTCTTTGAAGCCTTTTAATGCAAAATTTGTAACATCCCACAAATGTTTTATTCTCTCTGGTTCGCTTTCCATTATTTCGAGAGCTGCTAAAACAGCTGCAGCCGACGATGGCGTCATACTAGCACTAAAAATGAGTGAGCGGGAATTATGCTTTAAATAGTTAATTGTTTCCTTATCGGATGCAATAAAACCGCCAAGTGATGCAAGTGATTTTGAGAATGTTCCCATAATCAAATCCACTTTATCGGTTAACCCGAAATGCGAGGCTGTTCCCGCACCCTTTACACCAATAACGCCCAACGAATGCGCGTCGTCAATCATAATTGAAGCTCTGTATTTATCGGCTAGTTTTACTATCTCAGGCAGTTTAGCAATATCGCCTTCCATCGAAAAAATACCGTCAATTACAATTAACTTAACACGGTCGGAATCGCAAATCTTTAGCTTGCTTTCCAACGAAGCCATATCGTTATGTGCATATTTCAAAACTTTAGAAAACGACAAACGACTACCTTCGATAATAGAAGCATGATCGAGTTCATCGAGAATTAAATAATCGTTACGGTCGGTTAAAGCCGAAACAACACCTACATTTACCTGAAATCCAGTACTGTAGCATAATGCTCCTTCCATGCCAACGTATTTTGCTAACCGGTCTTCGAGCTGAATATGTAAATCGAGTGTTCCGTTTAAAAAACGCGAACCTGCGCATCCAGTACCATACTTATCAATAGCCTGTTTAGCAGCCTCTTTAATTTTAGGATGATTGGTTAAACCAAGGTAACTGTTGGATCCGAACATTAAAACTTTTTTGCCGTCCATAATAACTTCAGTATCCTGATCGGACTCGATAGCTCTAAAATAAGGATAAATGCCAGCGGCCATTACTTTCTGAGGCGCATCATACAGTGCTAATTTTGATTGTAATAATCTCATATATAATTTGGTAAGTTGGGTGTTGTATTATAATTATCCTAAATAAATTTTGAGCCAAAAATAACAAAAAAATAGAAACTACTCAGCACTATTATGTTTTATTAGACAAATAGGCGATAAATTAAGGTTTTACAGATAACCGACAATTGATAATTTAGACATATAAACTTGGCTCAGATCCTTATTACCTTATTGTTGCGACAATAATAGGCAACAAGCATATCTTCGCCCAATTATCTTATACTTTTCGCCAACACCTCCTGAATTTTAGTGCGAACATCTAACTCGCTCAATTTTACATTGCTAGCATCGGGGTAAACCCTGTTCGACAGAAATATATACAGCAAACCTGTTTCCGGATCGGCCCACGTAAATGTGCCTGTAAAGCCCGAATGTCCATAACTTTTATCGGATACGCATTGGCATGTTGGTCCATTGCTCGAATTCATTTCGGGCTTATCGAAACCTATGCCACGCCTATTATGTGAAGCACAAAACGGGCACGACGTGAAATAATCGACAGTAGTGGGTTTAAAATATTGTTCTCCGCCGTAAGTGCCTTTGTTTAAGTACATTTGCATAAGTTTTGCCAAATCGTTGGCATTCGAAAATACGCCAGCGTGCCCACATACACCACCCATCATTGCAGCACCCGGATCGTGCACATACCCTTTTATAACTTGTTTACGAAACAAAACATCGTTTTCGGTTGGTGCAATTCTGTCGGCCTCGAAACGGTTTAAAGGCATATAGCCCATTGTGTTAGCGCCTAATTTACTGTAAAAATTTCGCTCTACATACTCATTTAATGGCTGTTGAGTTACTCGTTCAATAATCCAAAAAAGATAAAAGAAATCCATATCGCTGTATTTGTATTCCTTAGCTGAAAGAAGCTTCGATTCCTTACTTATTGCAAAAATTGAATCGGAATAAGAATTTAATATGTATAAATCGGTAGCAACCTGCACATTATGAAGCATATTGGGTTTCGATGTGTATAATCCTTCGCGATATCGAACATTTCGGTTGGCGTATTGCTTCGTACCTATTTTTAGCGGATTTTGAGTAGAAAATGCTGAGGTTATTAGTGATTCCTTAGGGTTTAGAGGCTCGATAGTGCGCTCGTAAAATGGTATAAATGGCTTTAAACGTGCTTGGTGCGTAAGTATATCGAGCAAAATAACATCTTTTTTATTGCTTTTTTTCATTTCGGGCAGATATACCGAAAGCTTGTTAGCGAGTTTAATTATACCATCCTCGTATAGCTTCATTACTGCTGGCAGGGTGGCCGAAATCTTAGTAATTGAAGCTATGTCGTAAATATCGGAATTTTTCACTGGTCGTAATGTGTCGTATGTTTGATAACCAAACGATTTATGATAAAAAACCACTCCATTTTTTGCGGCCAATACCTGACAACCTGGCATAGCACCTTTTTGAATGGCAACGTTAACAATAGTATCAATTTCAGATAGTTGACGCGAATCGATGTTCAAATCTTCGGCAATAGTATATTTAAGGCGAATATTGCCTTGCGAGGGAATGCCTGTTCCAAATAGAATTGAAGGAGTGGCAGTTACCGATAATTGTCCTTTCGCGCCAATAGCGCCAAAAATTATTTGCGCCGTATAATCTTGTGAAATAAGCTGATTGTCGAACGAAACAATAATACTTTTAAAATATTCGATATGCTTAAAATACGATAGGGCGTAAGGAGTGGCGAACAGGTTAAGTATAACCGCTGTTTTTTGCGACAGCGAATCGAGAAAAGCCACTGATTTGGGAGTGATGCCAAAATTTCGAGTAGGGCGCGAGTCGGTATTGTGAATACCAGCGATAACCACGTTGTAATGGCGCAAATTATGGAAAAGGCTGTCGATATATAGGCTGTCGGCTTGTTTAGGGAGATAATAGGTGTCGAAATTTGTGTATAACGAAAGTGTTTCGCTGAATTTGTTGGGCTTGTCGGTGCCAACTAACACAACCGCCAATCTAATTGTATCTAAGCCTTTTATTGGAACTAAGTTATTCGTGTTTTTTATAACTGTAATTGCTGATTCTACCAACTTACGATGAACAAGATTTGCCAATGGAGAATTTAGCTTTTCGTGAATGGTAGAAATATCGATGCTGTTAATCTTTTGTAAACCAGCCCATTCCTTAGCTCCCAAAATTTTGCGACACGAACTATCAATTTGCGATTGACGAATTTTCCCCATCGCAATAGCTTCTTTAATAGCAGCATGCGCTTTTGGTATATCGGTTGGCATAACAAGCACATCGTTTCCGGCTTCAATGGCTTTAACTTCCAACTCGCCTGGCTTAAAAAAATTGCTTACGCCGTTCATATTCAGCGCATCGGTAAATATGAGTCCGTTAAAACCAAGTTTTTTCTTTAAAAGATTAGTAACAATTTTGTGCGATAGGGTAGAAGCGGTATTGGTAGCAGAATCGAGCATTGGAATAAAAAGATGAGCAATCATTATGCCTCCCAATTTATTCTTTATCAATTCCTTAAACGGAAAAAGTTCAATGGTGTCCAATCGAGCTGAATCGAAAGGTATTACTGGTAGTGTTAAATGCGAATCGGCATTGGTGTCGCCGTGTCCGGGAAAATGTTTTGCCGTTGCAATTACGCCATTTGCCTGCATTCCTTGCATATAGGCAATCCCTTTGCTGGCAACCATGTATTTGTCCTCGCTAAAGGACCGGTTGTTAATTACCGGATTGTTAGGATTATTATTTACATCTACAACAGGTGCGAAATTAACGTGAACGCCCAATTCCTTCATCTGGTCGGCTATTTCAACGCCCATGTCGTATATAAGTTTGTTGTCGGAAACGGCGCCAAGCATCATTTGCCGCGGGTAGCTAATAGTGCTGTCGAGCCGCATACCTAAGCCCCATTCGCCATCCATGCCAATTAGCAATGGGGTTTTAGAAAGAGTTTGAAACCTATTTGTGAGAATAGCCTGTCGCACGGGCCCTCCCTGAAAAAAAATTAATCCGCCAATATTATAGTTGCAAATGGTAGCCGACATTTTGTCAACCCATTGGCTGTCGCGGTTCGAATAGGCTGCCACCATAAACAATTGCGAAATACGATCGTCGGGCGACAGCGAATTGAAAACCGAATCGACCCATGGCGAATGCATGTTGTAGAGCAGACTTTGTATGGGTTCTTTACGTTTTTTGTTCCATTCGGGAGCGTTGCCGGCAATTAGCGAAAGCGCAAAAAGAAAACTAAATATGGAAACAAATATCAGTTTTGGGTATAACATGCTAATTATAAATAATTTATATAGAATGCTTTTAAGGCGAAATAAAAATATAAATGTAACTGATTATCTGTTTTTCATTTGCCTATAACTCACAAAATAATGTTTTGTTTGTGGTTTTAGAGCAACGTATTGATTATTAATATTTTGAAAAAGCCTTATTTTAGTATTCATCCGTAAAGTCGATAATTTGCGTAATTAATCCTTACAAATTTTCGATAATAAATAGACTTTCTGATATACTAAATTGTCTAATTCTTATACAGTTCTGCGCAATTTCAGGAAAGTGCCGACTTGCAATTGTAAATGTTATATGGTAATTTTGAAAAAAAAATGTTATGACAGATTGGGCACTGCATATAGAATCGAAGTCGGCCTTAAAAGTATGCTGTCGTTCCGACCTGCGTCGGAATGACACTAAATCAAATGATTTATTTTAACATAAAGTCTTAGTTGCAGATGAGAGTGTTGATTTTGGAATAATCAATATTTTGAGACAAATAGGAATTGAAGTATTCTCAATCTCTGAATTGTCTTCTGGAATAAATGATACAGAAGTTTTAAGTATTTCAAATAGTATAAAGTGCCTACTTATTACTGAAGATAAGGATTTTGGTGAATTAACGCATCGACTGAAACTGGAACATTCTGAATATAAGTAAAGCCATATATGTTTTTCTGTATCAAATCAATCCAGCAAAAAACTATAATTTAATGACTAGAATTACGCTTTGCATAACGTTTTTTTTACTTATAGGAATAAATGTTTTTGCTCAGGAGGCGGAGCCTAAAGTTAAATTTTGCGTGGAAATACCTGTGTCAATGTCGGTTATCCCGGCCGCCATGCAAACAATTTCGGCGGGAGGCATAAAAGTACGTGTCCCTAAACTTAATAACTATCGTAACCCACTGTATGGCATTAATATGGGTGTGTCATACCCGCTATGTGCAAAGGTGCGGGCAGCTGTTGTTGTTGGTATAAATGGGTCGTTTTATCAAAATCATCTGTATTACCCCAACGAATATTTAAGTATACTTACTATTCCTGTGCTTGCGAGGGTTTTGTACGAACATAAAATAAGGAATCGCCTTTTTTCAGTTTCCGATGTTTCTGCAGGGTATAATTTTTACCATAATGTTTCGGGAAATACTAAACTGGGTTTCGATTTCGAAGAAAAAGGTGGCACAAAAGCCAATATTTCTTCTGGCATTGGGTATAGGTTTGGCGAACGAATGGTGGCGTTACAGGTAGGCTTCGATGTTACTGTTTATAATAATTCGGCAAGACTTAACAAAATATCGAATTCGCCTAGTACCGACTTTGTAAACTATAAGTCGTTGTATCAAACCCTTTTAGTTAAGTTAGGAATAGCATTTTAATTTTCATGTCAATTATTATATGGAAACAACATCGAACCTTCGCGAAATTCTTTCGGAAATACCGTTACACGTTACGTTGGTAGCTGTTTCCAAAACATATTCGACTGATGATATAATGACAATATACCGCTTTGGGCATCGTGTTTTTGGCGAAAACAAGGTTCAGGAGCTTGTTTCGAAATACGAACAACTTCCGAAGGATATTAAGTGGCATTTTATTGGTCATTTACAGAGCAATAAAGTAAAGTACATTGCACCGTTCGTTAACTTGATTCATTCGGTTGATTCTCTGAGCCTTCTGAAAGAAATTGATAAACAAGCCAAAAAATGTAATAGGACTGTAAATGTGTTACTTCAGGTTTATATTGCTAAGGAAGAAACTAAGTTTGGATTAGATGAAAAAGAGTTGATAGCTTTAGTTGAAACCTCCGATTTTTTGGCGTGCGAAAACGTTCGCGTATGCGGGTTAATGGGTATGGCAACTAATTCCGACAATGTAACTGTTATAAGAAATGAATTTCGCTCGCTTAGTGCCTTATTTGGAAAATTAAAAGATACGGTGTTTTCGAAAAACGAATGTTTTACCGAAATATCGATGGGTATGTCGTCCGACTATGTAATTGCTATTGAGGAAGGTAGCTCAATTGTGCGAATTGGAAGTAAAATTTTCGGCGAACGTAATTACTCAAAGTCCTGATAATAAAGTTGTTCTTATTTCTTATTTCTTGGCTCTTGGTTCTTATATCTTATATCTTCATATTCTAATACCCTATTATCCAAAGCGATTTTTCCTCGTCTATGCATCGGTTTATAAGGTTTATAAGCTGTTCGTTAACCTCAATTAGTTTGGTGCAATATACTTCCCAATTCAAACGCCAGTTTTTATCGTACTTTTCTAATTCCAACACAAAATTGGAGCCCATAAATTTGTTGCCTACAAAATCGAGAAATTGGTCGAAGTTCTTAATTTTTTGTATTTCTAAATGATTATGCTTTAGTTCGTTAAGTAAAATAACAATATTACGGGAGGTGTATTTTGTTGGCCCAAAGTAATCGAACAGATTGTTGCTACTTTCGAAACATTCGGAAAATAAATTAAATATTTCCGAATCCATATAAAATGAGCCTTTGTCGCATTGCTGAAAAAAATCGGGATTGCCAGTTATGTTAAACTCCACGAAATTTAGGCTGTTGGCACCATAAAGTTCAAATCTCATATTGAATGCAAAATAAGTATCTATCAAAGTTATAAAAAAAACGGCAAAAATAGTCGATGTCTTAAAAATAATTACGTTTGAGATTCTATCGAATATCGTTTACTTTGCACTTTTGTTAAATAAGGCTCAAAACCATGTCGCAAATTAAAACTCCCGAAAAATCGCTCAACGAATTATTCCACCAGTACTCGAAAAATGTAGCCGATAAAATTGAAAAACTTCCACCATCTGGTTCATATCGAGAGTATTATCGATTATTTTTTGGTGGTAATAGTATTATTGGCGTATATAACGAAGATAGAGCCGAAAACATTGCTTTTCTGGCGTTTACAAAGCATTTCTACGAAAATGGACTTTCCGTACCAAATGTTTTGGCCGAAAATTTAGACGAACATGTTTACTTGCTCGACGATTTAGGCGACACCGCACTTCTTACTTATATTCAACAACTTAATTATCCACGCGAAGTAAAACCTGAGGTAATTAATACTTATAAGCAAGTTTTAAGCGAATTGCCTCGTTTTCAGGTGATTGGCGGTAAAAATATCGATTATTCGTTATCGTACCCGCGGCATGCCTTCGATCAGCAATCGATGATGTGGGACTTAAATTATTTTAAGTATTACTTCCTTAAGCTGGCTAAAGTGCCTTTTAATGAGCAACTTCTCGAAAACGACTTTATTACACTTGTCGACTTTCTGTTAACTGCCGATTGTAATTATTTTCTGTATCGCGACTTTCAGAGTCGAAATGTTATGATAAAGGATAACAAGCCGTATTTTATCGATTATCAGGGTGGTAGAAAAGGGGCGTTGCATTACGACGTTGCTTCGATACTTTTTGAGGCGAAAACAAGCCTGCCAGCTCACATTCGTGAGGAGTTGCTCGATCACTATATTTTAGCACTTAACCTATATTTGCCTATTTCGAAGGAAAAATTTATGCACCATTTTTATGGATATGTGTATATCCGGTTGATGCAAGCAATGGGTGCGTATGGTTTCCGAGGTTTATACGAAAAGAAGGAAATATTTCTGCAAAGCATTCCTTTGGCACTCAATCATTTGAAATGGATTCTTGCGAACATATATCTACCTATTCAACTTCCCGAACTAACTAAAGTGTTGGAGTTTCTTACTAATTCCGATTATATCAGGCAATTAGCTAAAAATCATCTTTTGCTAACCGTTCAAATAAATAGCTTTTCGTATAAACGTGGCGTTCCAGTCGACGATTCGTCAAATGGTGGTGGCTTTGTGTTCGACTGCCGATCGGTGCATAACCCAGGCCGATACGAGCAATACAAGGCATTTTCGGGGCGCGACGAAACGGTGCAGCAGTTTTTTCGAAACGAATGCGAAATGACTGATTTTCTGGAACATGTATTCGCACTAATCGACCGTTCGGTTGAAAAATATTTGGAACGCGGCTTTACCAGCTTAATGGTTAATTTTGGCTGCACTGGCGGTCAGCACCGATCGGTTTACTCGGCCGAGATGTTGAATAAACATTTGACCGCTAAATTTTTAGACCAGAACGTTCATATTAAATTGAGGCATAGAGAGATAGAGATGAAAAGTAAATGAGGAAATTACAAATGTGCAAATTACAGATTACAAATGAGGAAATATGAAAATTACAAATGTGCAAATTACTAATTACTAATTACTAGATACTCAATACCAAATACTCAATACCTTATTACATGAGTAAAACAATGTGCGAAACAAGCAAAGCCGAAAAGCCTGCAAAACAGATAGATTCGAGGTTTGTATGCAAAAAATGCGGCGATATTGCACATAAGGAAAAACATTTGTGCAAGCCGCAAAAAATTGAAAATAAAAAATTGAAAATTCAATGAAGGCAATGATTTTAGCAGCCGGCATGGGTACACGGCTTCAGCCATTAACTCTTACAAAGCCAAAAGCATTGGTAGAAGTTGGTGGAGTTACTCTGCTCGAGATAATTATAAGAAGATTGATGCGTTATGGCTTTAACGATATTGTTGTTAATGTGCATCATTTTGCCAGTCAGGTTGTTGATTTCCTTAACGCAAACAATAATTTTGGTGCAAGCATTAAAATTTCCGATGAAACCAAAACGCTACTCGATACTGGAGGCGCTTTACTTAAAGCTAAGCACTTATTAACCGATGGTGAACCTTTTTTAGTTCATAACGTGGATGTTATAACCGACTTTAGTCTTACCGAATTGTATTACTTTCACTTACAACATCGTCCTATTTCAACCATTGCAGTGAAAGAGAGAAATACATCACGGTCGTTATTGATTGATAATGAAGGCGATTTGGCTGGATGGATGAACAACCAAACTGGCGAAACCATAATTTCGAAGGGAAAGCTCGAAGACCTTACGCCAACGGCATTTTCGTGCGTTCACGTAATTAGCCCCGAAATTTTCGATTTAATTACCGAAACTGGAGTGTTCTCAATTACAAATACTTACTTGCGTTTGGCGCAACATCACTCCATTAAAACATGGAAACATAACCAAAGTAAATGGATGGATGTAGGAAGAATTGAAAACTTGAATGAGGCAGAAAAGCTGTTGTAAGCATTTCTTCTACTAATCAATAACTCCCGAGCCTACCAATTCGTCTTCTTCGTACCAAGCAGCAAATTGTCCGGCTGTAATTCCGCGCTGTGGGGTTTCGAATAGTATGTATAAACCTTCGGAATAGCAATAGATACTTGCCTTTTGTAGCGGTTGTCGGTAACGAATACGTACTAAAAAATCGTGGCTTGTTTCGGTTGCAAGCAGCAAATCGGGCCGAACCCAATGAATATAATCGTTTTTAATGAATAACGCTTTGCGGTATAATCCAGGGTGGTCGTCACCTTGTCCGGCATATATAACGTTGTTAATCACATCTGTAGAAATAACAAAAAGTGGTTTAGCCTTTCCTCCAACGTGCAAGCCCTTACGCTGTCCAATAGTAAGAAAATGCGCTCCATCGTGCATACCTACTACTTTACCATCGGAATCCGAATATTGGTAAGGCATTGATAATAACTCTAATGTTTTGTGCTGTGATTTTCCATTTACATTTAACTGATATCCAGCATAATCAGGCGAAATTTCGATAATTACGCCTTCGCGAGGTTTAATTTTTTGCTGAAGAAATTTAGGTAAATCAATTTTGCCAACAAAGCAAACACCTTGCGAATCTTTGCGTTGTGCTGTTGCCAAACCTAATTCGTCGGCAATTTTACGAACTTCGGGTTTAAGCAAATGCCCTATCGGGAAAAGCGCGTTGGCGAGTTGTTTTTGCGAAAGCTGGCACAAAAAATAGCTTTGATCCTTATTTGGGTCGGCACCTGCCAATAAACGGTATATAGTTTCACCGCCCAGTGTTACTAGCTCTTCTTTTCGGCAATAATGCCCTGTAGCAACATAGTCGGCATCGAGCTTAGCAGCCGCCTCTGCAAAAAGGTCGAATTTAACTTCGCGGTTGCAAAGAACATCGGGGTTTGGCGTTCGACCATGTTCGTATTCGCTAAACATATAATCCACAACACGTTTGCCGTATTGTTCGCTAAAATCGATGGTTTTAAATGGTATATCGAGCTTACGGGCAACTAGTTCGGCAAAAATAAGGTCGTCGTTCCAAGGGCAATCGCCCGAAAGCGTTCCCGTGGTTTCGTGCCAGTTAATCATAAACATGCCAATAACATCGTACCCCTGCTGTTTAAGTAAATAAGCAGCAACACTCGAATCGACACCACCCGACAAACCAACAACTACGCGCTTCTTCATTTATTTTTGCCTGCTCAATTGAGGTGCAAAGATAGAAATAATGTAGTTGCGTGGAACTTTCATTTGCATTTCAGTTTTTTTCTGATGGTTGAATAAAATTCTCCATTGGTCGTCTTACTCAACGTCTCTATCGCGGAAGCCCATCAGGAATAAAATGGCATCGAGGCCAATGGTTGAGATGGAATGTTGCGCATTTTTAGTTACAATAGGTTTTGCATGAAAAGCAATACCCAAACCAGCAATGTTTATCATCGGTAAATCGTTGGATCCATCGCCAACGGCAACTGTTTGTTCGAGATAAATATCCTCTTTAAAAGCGATGTTACGTAATAATTCGGCCTTTTTTGCACCGTCAACAATGTCGCCTAAGTAATTGCCAGTAAGTTTACCGTCAACTATTTCTAGTTGATTAGCAAACATATAATCGATACCAAGTTTGTTTTGGAGATGACGACCGAAGTAGGTAAACCCACCCGAAAGTATAGCTGTTTTAAAACCGTATTTTTTTAGTGCCCTGAATAATCGCTCGGCGCCTTCGGTTAAGGGGAGATTTTCGGCAATTTCGATGAGTACATTTTCGTCCAAACCTTTTAAAAGAGACAATCGTTGTTTGAAACTCTCGGCAAAATTTATTTCGCCTCGCATGGCGGCTTCGGTAATTTGGCAAACTTGTTCCCCTACACCTGCGCGTTTAGCTAATTCGTCGATAACTTCGGTTTGTATAAGTGTCGAATCCATATCGAAGCACACCAAGCGGCGTGTCCGGCGGAAAATATTATCTTCCTGAAAAGCAATGTCGACGCCTAATGTTCGAGCAATTTCCATAAAATTACTACGCATAGCATTCGTATCAATAGGCGTGCCTCTCACCGTAAATTCCACACAGGCTTTGTGGGTAGTGTCTTCACTATCAATTCGAACGCGTCCCGACAAACGGGATATTTTTTCGATATTTAGTTGCTGGCGATAAATTATTTTAGATATTTAGGCAATTTGTGAAGCTTGTATCTTACGGGCAATTAACGTGATAATGTGTCGTTTTTTTCCTTGTAAATCAACCCAATGATGGTAGTCGTTTTCGCCGATTGGGGTAAATTTAACTTCAATACCAAGTTCGTACCCCTTCATTAACAGGTCTTTAAAAATTGGAGAGGATTCTGACTCACGCGGCACTTCGAAAAGAATACCAAGGTCGAGATGCTCGTGAATTACCGCCTGACCAATATCGAGAATATTTATATTGTACGATGCAAGTACCTGCGTTAGTGAGGATGTTAAGCCTGGTTTGTCGTTTCCGTAAATGTTGAGAAGAAAAATCTCTCTTTCTTTGGTCTTTTTATTTTTATTTTTTATTAATCAAAGTTTCCCACATCAAAAAACATTGATAATCAACTAAATCAGACATTGCTCTTACATGTTCTTAACAATATGCATCTTATAAATATAAATTATTGAAAAACGGCTTGTTTTCATCCCAATTTTAAAGGCGTTTAGGTGTG
>JANYAP010000063.1 GCA_025361285.1 Bacteroidales bacterium
TTATATGATGTAAAAATTTAAGTTTTTTAAATAGAAATGCCAATTTTATTTTAACTTCGCTTTATAAAAAATAAAGATATGATGATAAATGATATTCGATTTCGAATTGCCACATTCTTAACTGCAGGTTTTATATTTACCTCTATTCACGCCCAGCAAGGCAACGAATGGAACAACCTGCGTGTACTTAACGTGAACAAAGAAAAGCTACACAGCTACTTCGTTCCTTTCGAATCGCTAGAAAAAGCAATACCACAAAACGAAGCTAAGTCGGCTTATTACTTCAGTTTAAATGGTGTATGGAAATTTAACCATGTAAACAAACCAGCCGATAGACCAATCGATTTTTATAAAGATAATTACAATACAAACGATTGGGACGAAATGCCTGTTCCAGGAAACTGGCATTTTTATGGTTACGATTATCAAATATATGTAAATCAGCTATATCCATTTCCTAAAAATCAACCGCACGCACCAACAGAATTTAACCCTGTGGGTTCGTTCAAACGTAGTTTCGAATTGCCCACAACTTGGAAAGGCAAAGAGATATACATTAACCTAGGCGGAGTAAATTCGGGTTATTACCTGTGGATTAACAATAACTATGTTGGCTATAACGAAGATACCAAAACTGGCGGCGAGTGGAATATTACTAAATACCTAAAGTCAGGCAAAAACACTGCTTCGATACAAGTATTTCGCTGGACAGATGGCAGTTATCTCGAATGTCAGGATTTTTGGCGTTTAGCTGGTATTGACCGTGATGTGTATTTGGTTGCAAAAGATGCCGTTCACGTGCGCGATTACCACGTAATTGCCAAATTACAAAACGATTATAAAGACGGCGCACTTAACGTAAATATTGAACTAGAAAACCTTGGCAAAAGCATTACTGGAATTATAAAACTTGAGTTGTTCGATGGCAATAAGTCTATTTGGAATAGCCAACAAAATTATTCGTGTACATCTAAAACTGCTTCGTTATCGTTTAAGCAAGAGTTTCTGGCCGTAAAAACATGGTCGGCCGAAAAGCCTAACTTATACCGCCTTTGTATTTCGCGCCTCAGCGCCGATGGAAAAGAGCAAGAAGTTGTTGCCGAAAATGTTGGCTTCCGCACAGTGGAAGTAAAAGGTGGATTGCTACTTGTTAATGGTAAAAAAATATACGTAAAAGGTGTTAACCGACACGAGCACGACCCACTTTTCGGGCATGTTATTAGCCCGGCATTAATGGAAAAGGATATTGAATTAATGAAACAGAACAACTTAAATACTGTTCGTTGTGCTCACTATCCTAACGCCCCCCTTTGGTATCAATTATGCGATAAGTATGGGCTATATGTAATAGACGAAGCAAATATTGAAAGCCATGGCTACGGCTATAGCGAAAAAAGCTTGGCCAAAGATACAACTTGGCTTGCAGCTCACATGGACAGAACACGAAATATGTACGAACGCTGTAAAAACTCACCTTCGGTAATTATTTGGTCGCTAGGTAACGAGGCCGGAAATGGTACAAATTTTTACGAAACATACAAATGGTTAAAATCTGTTGAAGCTAACAGACCAGTGCAATACGAACGTGCCGAACTAGAAAGCAATACCGACATATACTGCCCTATGTATATGCCTACATGGGATATGGAGAAATATGCAAAAACACCACAAACACGGCCACTAATTCAATGTGAGTATTCGCATGCAATGGGTAATAGTTGCGGAGGTTTTAGCGATTGGTGGGATGTAATTTATAGCCACGAGCAATTGCAAGGTGGTTGCGTTTGGGACTGGGTTGACCAAGCTGCCTACAAATACGATAAAAATGGCACTCGTTACGGAGCCTTTGGTGGCGATTTTGAACCTGCCGGAATCCCTACCGACACCAACTATATGATAAACGGACTTATTGGTGCTGACCGTGTTGTGCATCCTCACCTTAAGGAAGTTAAAAAGGTTTATCAAAGCATGCGCATAAAAGCTATTGATGCCTTTGCTGGCAAGTTTCAAATAAACAATGTTTACAGCTTCACAAATATCAACGAATTTCAACTTAGCTATTCCGTTAAACGCGATGGAATAGTAGTATTTCAAAAAGAACTTCCTGCTACCGATGTTGCTCCTTTAACAAGCAAGGAAATTACAATTACTTACCCCGATTTCGGGAACACTGCAGGTGAATATATGGTTGAGTTTTCGTTAAAGAATAAAGTTAGTCAACCATTTATGGCTGAAGGCTATGAAGTAGCGTGGGAAGAATTTCCGCTTAAAACTATTCCCAAAAATCAGTTAGTATTCGACAATAAAGAGTTTTCGGCAATACGCACATACCGTCAACAAGGCAAATTGTATATCGAAAGTGAAAATTTTCGTACCCTTTTCGATTTATCAACTGGCGAAATTGTTCGTGTGGAACAAGGTAATAACTTAATAATTCAGCGCGGTCCGAAGATTAACTTATGGCGCTCGGCTACCGATAACGACAGGCTCGACAGAAACGGTGAGCAAAAATGGAATTTGGCTGGCTTAAGTAACTTAACAACCAAAGTTAAAAGTGTATCAGTAGATTCGCTAAATGCAGGCCAAGTAGGAATATTAGTAGATGCTGCAATATACAATACTGTAGGCGAGCAAGTTATGCAAGTTAAGCAGTATTATACCTTCTCTGGCAATGGGGTAATTCATTTGCAATCGAATTTACTCCCTAATGCAAATCTTATAAAAGGTTTACCTCGTGTGGGTTATCAACTTCTTGTACCCGAAAGTTTTAAACAGTTTTCGTGGTACGGAAAAGGTCCTTGGGAAAATTACCCCGATCGCAAAACTGGTTCAAAAACAGGCGTTTATAGTATGGAGATAGATAGCCTTTATCATTACTATGTTCGTCCGCAGGAATCAGGAAACAGGTGCGATATTCGTTGGGCAGCAGTTACAAGCCCTGCTCACAATCCACTATATATTACTGGTAGCGAACCTCTTAATGTAAGTATTTATCAATATAACGATGCTGAAGTCAATAAAGCGCATCATACCAACGAAATTACCCGCCAGCATTACTACACTTTAAATATTGATCATAAACAATTTGGCGTAGGTATGTCGTCGTGTAATCCAGCAAATAGTGTTACACCGCCATACTTGATACCTATTTCCGAAATGGCATTTGATGTTGAGTTTAATTTAACTGGCAAAACATTAAACAAACAAGTTCCATTAAAGAGAATTGTTTTACAGGAAAAACCATTAATAACAAGTAGCTTGGATTTTTTTAATAAACCAATGCAAATAAGCATGACAGCTGCAAAAGGTACCGAAATTCGATACACAACCGATGGCAGCGACCCATCGGCAAATTCGCCTCTCTATACAAAGCCGTTTACAATCGAAAACACAACAGTGATTAAAGCGGCAACCTTTAGTAACAAAAAATCTACTAGTTTTGATGCATCTGCGGTATTCCATCGAATCATCTTCTCATCGGTAAAATTTACTTATCCAGCCGAAAAGTCCACTAGTCATAAGTCCGATTGGGATGTTGTAAATGGTACCGAAGCTGATGCAATGGACCAAGCCAAAGGATGGCTCGAATTTAAGGAGAAGAATATGGAGGTTGAACTTACTCTACAGAAACCAACTGATATAAAGGAAATTAGTTCCAGATTTGCATCATTTACTTGGTATAACTATTTCCTGCCAATAGCTTACGAAGTTGAAGTGTCAACCGATGGCAAGTCATTTTCAGAACCTTATACCTGCAAAATACCTTTCGATGCAACTAAAGAATTGTATGGAGAAGTAACACCAGTATGGTTAACAGCAAAAGTTAATACGAAGGCTGTTATCAAAATAAGGATTAAGGCTATAAATATTCAGAAAAATCCCAATTGGCACTATTTAAAGGGCGAGAAAGCTTCACTGTTATTAGATGAAATAATGGTGAAGTAATTGTAAATACTACATCGCAAAAAGGGTTTTTGTAGGCTTCTCTCTAGTCTATAAAAGCCCTTTTTTACATAAAAAAAACATCCCGTCGAAGGTTAAATGCAACCCATAGCAATAATCGGTTTGCGACGCTTTAAGGTCGGTATAGGTTTCGGCGTAAGCCGATAACGAAACGCCTTTCTGTATTTGCTTACGGAAAGCAAGTTTGGTGGTTGCCAAATTGCGAACTGGTCGTTTTTCGTTACTAAAAGGTGTTAATGCACTATGAAACAGCGTTTCGCCTTTTGGCGCAATAAACATATCGCCGTAAAAATAACCAGCCTGAAAAATGAAATTCGATATATATATTTCCGACCGCGGATAGATTGCATAACCTTCCCTGAAAGCTTGAAGCTTTTGTGGCGACAAATCGTTAAAGCCTAAGTACCAGAGTTCTACGTTATATTCCTTTATCTTTCCGCTCCCCGGATGCAGCGTTGCCTTTACACCCGTAGCAAAATTTACAATGGTTTGCAGTGGCTTATCGACAGAAATAATTTGCCCACCATGGTGATTGATAAGTGTTTGAAACGGAATTGAGATATTAAATTTACTGTTTGCTGGCAATAGATTCCACGAAAAAGTTGTTCCGAAAGTTAGTTCCTCCTGAAAAGGATCGTTTGGAAGTATGAACTTTTCCCAGTCAATCCATACATCGGCGTTTATCTGCTTGGTTTTTAAAAGAAATTGCACACCATTTTCTGTTGCATCTGTAAAGTTTTTTTCCCATCGGTACAAAGGTTCTATTAGCCCGTGATTACTACCTCCGTAAATAGTTCCAAGGATAGTTTGAAAGTATGCAACAGGCTGGTATTGAAACCTAAATATTGGTTCGATTCGATAAATTCCATCGCGCCCAAAATATTTTAATAAACGTGCACCAGCTTCTAG
>JANYAP010000141.1 GCA_025361285.1 Bacteroidales bacterium
GTTCAGCCATATATGCCAAGTAGGCACGGGCTATAGTGTACCCGATGCAATGTATGCAGGTTATTTTTATGGTAATGTAAAAATTACCGGTTCTATTTGGGCGCAAAGTGGAACAATAACAGGATCCGATCAAAAGTTAAAAAAGAATATTGAAGAACTTGATTCAACTGATGGAATATTTAATTTAAAGCCAGTTAAATATAATTTAAAAAAACCCAGTGAATTAGTAAGTCAACTAAAATCAGCAGGTAATGATACTTCTAAAGTGTTATTATCAAATCAACCAGTTCCTGAATATGTCAATAAAAAACATTACGGGTTTCTTGCACAAGATATTCAAAAAATTTATCCCGATTTGGTATATACATCTGGCGATGGTACTTTAGGTGTAGATTATCAAGGCTTAATACCTATTATTATTGTTCAATTACAAAAATTAAAAAAAGCTAATGACGAAAAGGATAACCGAATTACTTTATTGCAAAACCAACTTAATCAGTGTTGCAGTAAACCAAAGACGAAAAGTGCTCAAATTTCCGATAACATTGAAAGTATTCAAACAACAGCAGCAGTATTATATCAAAACACACCAAACCCATTTAGTCAAAATACTACGATTGGGTATTATTTACCTGCAAATGTTGTGTCGGCAAACCTCTACATATACAATATGCAAGGAGTCCAGATTAAGGTTATACCTATTATTGAGCGCGAAAATGGCAACGTAGTGATAAATGGTAACGAACTTATTGCAGGCATGTATTTATACTCATTAATTGCCGATGGTAAAGAAATTGATACTAAACGCATGATTTTAACTAATTAATTTTTTATAAAATGATAAGTGGAATACGTTTTAAACATTCCACTTATCATTTTATAAAAAATATGGTATCTGTTAATTGCAGCCTGTTCTTATTAATATATCTTTGTTGCTTTTATACTATTATAAATTTAATATAAGGCTATGATTAGAAGAACCAAACTTTTTATTATTCGCAAAACAAAGGCACTCTTTCTTAAGTTTAACCTTCACAGAATTTTCGAACCCATTAGCGGAGCATTATTAAACTTAGTATATCTGTCTAAATTCTCTAAATGGCGTAAGCAACATGCCTCAGCACCATATAATGATTTTTATTCGAATAAATTCGATTTCAATAAACGTTATAACCTTTATCAATCAATTCTTGAAACTGAACGTTTGACAGACCCTCTAAACTATCTCGAATTTGGAGTTTGTACCGGAGCTTCCTTCAAATGGTGGATTAATAAAAACAAAGAAGAAAACTCAAAATTTATAGGGTTCGATACATTTACAGGTTTGCCCGAAAACTGGAATATCTATAAATCTGGCGATATGTCTACCTCAGGCAACATGCCTGTTATAAACGATGTTCGCCACACCTTTGTTGCAGGTCTTTTTCAAGACACATTGCCCGATTTCTTAAAGAAATTTGATTTTGGTAATAAAAGAAACCTGATAAATATGGATGCCGATCTATATAGTTCCACACTTTACGTTTTGGGTAATTTATACCCCTATTTAAAATCAGGCGATATTATCATTTTTGATGAATTTGGCGTACCTACTCACGAGTTTAAAGCATTTCTCGATTTTTTTAACTCCTTTTATTTAAAGTACGAGTTATTGGCAGCAAGTAACAATTACTATCAAATAGCTATTAAAATAGTTTAGTAAAATTCCGAATAATTTTATAATTTAGGCACTTTAATCACCTAATTATTAATTAAACCCCCAATATTATGGCAAGCACAACAGAAACAGGCCATGCAAAAAACGTATCAAACTACGAGCAATTAACAATCGATTGCACAGCTTTAGGAACAAGTTACAACCCCTCAAATCCAGCCATCAAGTTAACAGCATTAACCGCCCAGTTAACATCAGGTAAAAACGCAATTGCAGCAGTTAATACAGCTCACGCTGTAAATTCAAACGCAATAGCTGCACGCGACATTGCTTTTATACCATTAAGCAAGCTGTCAACACGTATTCTCAATGCACTAAAAGCATCAGGCACAAGCATCCAAGTAGACGACAACGCACAAACAATAGTACGCAAGTTGCAAGGTCGTAGGGCAACTGCTAAACTTACCGACGAAGAAAAGAAAGCCGCAGAAGCAGCTGGTAAACCTGTAAACGAAATTTCAGTATCACAAATGAGTTTCGACAATCGTTTAGATAACCTCGATAAGCTCATTAAACTATTAACCTCAGTTACATTATACGCCCCCAACGAAGCAGATTTAAAGGTAACAGCATTAACTACAACCTACAACGATTTAAAAGCAAAGAACCTGGCAGTAGTCAATTCCGAAACAGCATTAACAAACGCCCTTAGCTCGGCTTAATGTTCGGAGCGAGTGAGCTAAGCGGCATTTGCAATGCCGCTTGGAATGCGGCTGAATTTATAATTCAGCTTAAAAACAAATACAACCAACACCACGCAGCGTAATTGATGCGTGGTGTTGGTGTGTTACAACGTTTTTGGTTATGTAGTTTAAAAGCAGTATTTTGCAATAAAAACGATATGTCAACGG
>JANYAP010000046.1 GCA_025361285.1 Bacteroidales bacterium
ATTACAGAATATTATCTTATTGAAGCGTATAATCGAATACTCAATGGAAAGGTTTCGTCTGTTGCCGTATAGTACGGATATGCACTAATGGCTTTGTAATAAAAGAAGTCATGCGACTTTGTGTAATTGCGACGTAAGTCGAAACCGAGTTTACGAGCTCGCCGAAGGGCAATCCATTATTGGTGCTGTCATCCCGACGTAGGTCGGGATCTCAAACGAATGTTCGCCAGTAATGCAATAGCTTACTTGTATTGGATTACCTTCGGTGAGGGCTGCGCCGTTCCGACCTACGTTGGAATGACAGCATACTTTTAAGGATCGCCAATGTAGAGGGTTTTTCCGTTCATGTAAATGTACGACTTATTACATTACAACGCCTAAATTGAAACAGCAAAGCCCAACAACTACAAGGATTGCTGGGCTTTGTTGTTCATTCAACTGTTTTTTTAGAAGTTAGGACTTAACATATATTTCGAGTAGAAATGATTAATTATCGAAACGGCTTCATCGGCTTCGTCCACAACAGTAAACAAGTCTAGGTCGTCGATTTTTATATTTTGTTCTTCTTCTAACATTACTTGTTTTATCCAATCAATCAAGCCTTTCCAATATTCCTTTCCTACCAAAACAATCGGGAACCTGCCAATTTTATTCGTTTGAATTAGCGTGAGAGCTTCAAAAAGTTCGTCTAACGTCCCAAACCCTCCAGGAAGAACAATAAACCCTTGCGAATACTTCATAAACATGGTTTTACGAACAAAAAAGTAATCGAAGGTAATGAGTTTGTCGGAATCGATAAACATGTTATGCGACTGCTCGTAAGGCAGATGAATGTTCATCCCTACCGAACGACCTTTACCACGTTTTGCACCTAGGTTGCCAGCTTCCATAATACCTGGACCTCCACCTGTAATTACTCCATACCCAAATTGAGTAAGTTTAAAGGCTATTTCTTCTGCCAGTTTGTAATACTTCGTACCCGATTGGGTGCGTGCCGACCCAAAAAGTGAAACGCATGGTCCAATGCGCGACATCTTTTCGTATCCTTCTACAAATTCGGCCATAATTTTAAAAATTCGCCATGAATCTTCCGATTTTACTTCGGCCCAATCCTTATCCTGAAAGGCACTTCTAATCTTTTCTTCGCTACTCGACATATACTTTTTTTATTTTTCTTTGACACCTCAATGTAGTAATAATAGTTTTATCTACCAAGAAATATTTAAAGGGTGCATTCACTTCTAGTAAACACAACTCTCTTATCCATTTTTAATAAGTTTAAAAATATCGTTAAACTCCATGTATGTAAGCTGTCCGGGAGCTGTTATAAGCTTCTTGTTTAAAGCAGCAAAAGTAAATTCAGCGCCTAAATACGGAGCTGCTACGCGGGTAACAATTCCAATTTCGCCCATGCAAAAAGCAATAATATTAGTATGTTGTTCGTAAAGCGACAAGATACGTGCATTGTCGGCAGTTGTATTGGCTGTTGTTGCAAGTTTTACGCGATCGGCTCCCATTAGTTCGGCCTTCTCAATTATATGTTCGAGCTGGTATTTTTCGGGTGTTTCGTCGAAATTATGATACGAAATAATTACTACCGTGTTGTTATTGTGTGCGTATTCCACAAGTTCCTTACTGTATTGCTCTGGAGCCTCATATTCAATATCGATATATCTTGCTCCCGAATCGATTGCGAGCTTCATTAGAGCCTTTCGCTTATCGTCGGTATACGAACATGGGCGACATGTTGCTATGGTTTTTCTGTTAATGTTGAACAACGCTTGTAATTGATCTTCGGAAAACCCAAGCTTATCGATGCGTATTTCGGCAAATTCGGTTTTCTCAATTGCCTTAATACAGTCGTTAAAAGGTATTTCGGCTAAACTAATACAAATCATAGATAATTTCCTCCATCTGTGTTATTGGCACTTTCTGAACAACGGCATTTCCGAGTCCATTAAGTAAAACCAAGTTTATGTTATCGCCTTCGCGCTTTTTATCCTTAAGTAATGCATTGTATATCTTATCTTTAGCCAAACTAAGCTTAACCGGCAACTTAAAATTTATCAATACTTTTTCAATTCGTTCTACTTCGCCAATTGGAAGTAAACCAAGTTTTACCGATGCTCGGGCAGCCAAAACCATTCCAATACTTACTGCTTCGCCATGCAGCATTCCTGTGTTTTTTTCGATTGAATGGGCAAAGGTATGGCCAAAATTTAAAACGCGGCGCTCGCCCTTTTCTTTTTCATCGTTTTTAACAACATTTGCTTTTATTCGAACCGATTCGTAAATTACTTTTTCAAGTACCTCATTATCATAGTTTAAAGCACGTTGATAATTTGCTTCCAAGTATTCAAACAATGTAAGATTGCGAATTGCGCCTGCTTTAATAATTTCACCAAAACCCGATATAAACTCTCTGTTATCTAATGTTTTAAACATAGTAACGTCGCAAATAACAAACTGAGGTTGCATAAAAACACCAACCATATTTTTATATCCTTGAAAGTTAACTCCATTTTTGCCACCAACACTAGCATCTACCTGCGATAGCAAAGTTGTTGAAACGAACCCAAACGGCAAACCTCTCATGAAAGTTGAAGCAGCAAAACCGGTAACATCGCAAACAATGCCCCCACCAACTGCCACAATAAAGCTCGACCTATCGACCTCAAGCCTAACAAATTCAGCAAAAATACTTTCGATAGTTTGCAAGTTTTTGTTTGCTTCGCCTAAGCCTATTGTAATTATTTGAAAGCCTTGAAGATATTGGGAGTAATGATGTAGAATATGCTCGTCGGTTACAACCACTACTTTTCTGTCGGCAGGCAAATAGGCTCGTAGGTTTTCCAGCTTCTCGCCTAGATATATGTTGGATTCGCCCGATTCGGTTTTAATATTAATCGTTGTCATAAACTGGTTTATAAAATCTTATGAGGTTGCACCATCAATCGCATCGTTCATAACCTTGGTTTGGTGATTAATCGATTCCTGATGTATGGATGCAAATATTTTCAACACAAACTCCTCGCTTAAACCTTTCAACAAGCCCATATTAGTGCGCTTTTTCAAAATTGCGTCCCATCGATTGGTTTGAAGAATGGTTATGCTGTTTTCTTTCTTAAAACGTCCTATCTGATCGGCAATATTCATTCGTTGCTCGAAGATATTTAAAATTTCGTCGTCGAACTTATCAATCTTAGCGCGAAGCTCCTCTAATGTTGACGACTGTTGCTTATCTACATCAGAATGACGAAGAATTAAACGGTCGAGTATGCACTTTAATGCATCGGGGGTAACTTGCTGTTTTGCATCACTCCAAGCAATTTCGGGGTTACAATGCGATTCGATAATAAGCCCATCGAAATTTAAGTCCATTGCACGCTGTGAGATATCGTAGATTAATTCGCGCTTTCCACCAATATGACTGGGGTCGACAATTATCGGCAAGTTAGGCACTCTACGGCGCAATTCGATAGGAATCTGCCAATGTGGGTCGTTGCGGTAAAGACTTTTATCGTAAGTTGAAAAACCACGGTGAATTGCACCAAGTTTTCGTAATCCTGCATCGTTTAAACGTTCAAGGGCTCCAATCCAAAGCTCTATGTCGGGGTTTACAGGGTTTTTAACTAATACTGGAATATCCATGCCTTTTAACGTATCGGCAATTTCCTGCACAGCAAAAGGGTTTGCAGTTGTTCTGGCTCCAATCCACAGAATATCAACACCATATTTAAGTGCTTCGTAAACGTGCTTAACATTTGCAACTTCGGTAGCGGTGTACATACCAAGCTGTTCTTTAACCTTTTTCAACCACGGCAAACCTACCGATCCCACACCTTCGAAGGCATTTGGGCGAGTGCGTGGTTTCCAAATTCCGGCACGGTATATTTTTATTCCCTGCTGACTTAGTTGTCGGGCTGTGGTTAGAACCTGTTCTTCCGATTCGGCACTACATGGCCCAGCCATAATCATTGGTCTATCAGGACTTACTCCTTGTAATGTAATTGGTTCGATATTTAACTTTATACCCATTTTTTTATTTTTTATTGCTTATTTTTTATTTTCAATTACCAATTATTAAGTCTAATGTCTTACGACTTGTGTCTAGTGTCTTATATCTTATTTCTTGTGTCTTATGACTTACGACTTGCTAAACTATCGACTTCCCCTTATGATATTCACCCAAAACCTCCAACTCGGTAGTAAACGGCATAACCGAATCGAGGGCGTGTTTGTAAATTTTGTAATCCGAAAACTCAACATCAACATAAAAGAAATATTCCCATTCCTTGCCAACAATTGGAATCGATTGAATTTTTGACAGATTGATATTGAAATATGAGAAAATGGAAAGTATTTTGGCTAGGCATCCAATTTCGTGAGATATAGCAAATTGCAACGACGATTTATTTACTGGCTCGGCAAACTCAATTTCTTCCTCCTTATCGGCAAGTATCAGAAAACGAGTATAGTTCATCTTATTCGACTCGATACTCGCATTTAAAATCTCTAACCCGTACTTTTGGGCGGCTTCGGCACTAGCAATAGCGCCAATGCCTTTCGATTTACTATCGGCTATATTTTTTGCACTTAATGCAGTATCTACGCTTTCAATCAATCGTATATGAGGATATTCCTCGAAAAACGGTTGGCACTGCAATATTGCCATAGGGTGCGAATACACTTCGGTTATTTGGTCGATCGTTTGACCTGGCAGAACCACAAGATTTTGTATTATGCGAAGGTATATCTCGCCAATAATTTTCAAGTTCGATGTACGTAACAAGTTGTAGTTGGGTAAAATACTTCCTGCAACCATGTTTTCAATTGCCATAATGCCATAGTCGGCATGCTGATACTTAAGCGACTGAAACAAGTCCTTAAACGTAAGAGCTGGTACAATTTCAATATTTTCGCGACCGAAGTAATGTAATGCGGCAATTTCGTGAAAAGCGCCTGCTCCACCCTGTATTACAACTCTGTTAACCGATCCTGGTGTACCAATTGAATGCTTCATATATCGCTGTATAAAAAAAAAGTCCCGAAACTACTTTCGAGACCAACTTAATATTTTAGTATCTACATACTTTATTAATCCCGAAGTTTTGCCGAGGTATAAAAAAAATAAAACCAAAAACCAAAAAAATTTCCAGCAGAGGCTTTAAAATCTATAGTATGTAAAATCGAATTATTCATTCGCTAAATATCGACTTTTTTTGTATATTTAAAGTGCAAAATTAAATTAATTATTTGAATTGAACAACGAAGATGGTGGGTTTTTATCAAACCTAAATAAAAATTCCTGTTTATAGAGTTACCATTTGAATGTGCTAAAAGGAAAAATAATTTTGGAAATTCAATCTAATTGCGGTAATAATGTGCACTTTATATATATTGAGTAAAACTAAAAAATTATAGATGTTAAAGTCAAAATGCTTGCTAATAATCAGGTAATTAATTGAAAAAATGCAGAACATGTTTGTTTTTATTAAAAAATATTGCTAAGTTTGTGGTATTGAAATTTTTTATTAAAATAATTGTTAAAAAACCAATAACCGCGTAATTATGAAAAACAATAAATTGTCATTGTTTGCAACCCTATTAGCAGCAATTGTTCTCAGCAGTTGTGGAGGTTTAAACAAAATGAAGGAAACGGCTAAGACGTTAAATTATTCTGTTACTCCTAGTCCATTAGAAGTAAAAGGAGGAAAAGTTGAAGTTGCTATAACTGGTAAATTCCCAGCAAAATATTTCAACAAAAAGGCTGTGCTTGTGGTTACTCCAGTATTAAAATACAATGGAGGAGAAACTGCTCTTAAATCAATTACAATCCAAGGCGAAGGTGTTCAGGCTAACGACAAAGTAATTAAATATGCCGAAGGCGGTAGTTATAATTATACCGACACAATTGCTTTTTCGAAAGACCTTATGGTTTCGGAATTAGAAGTTCGCATTAAGGCAACTCTTGGTAAATCAAAAAAAGTAATCGATTTCCCAGCTTTGAAAATTGCCGACGGCGTAATTGCTACTGAGTTATTAGTTGTTAGAGACCCACGTGCTATTGCATTAGGCGACAAATTTGTTCGCGCAACATCGGAAAAGGTTGAAACCGATATTAAGTATCTTATAAACCAAGCCGACATTAGAACTACCGAAACTAAGAAAGATGAGTTGAAGAAATTTAACGAATCGTTAAAAGCATTGGAAGCCGATCCAAAAAAGGAAATTAAAGGTCTTGAAATCTCTGCTTATGCATCGCCCGATGGTAGTTTAGATGTAAACGAGAAATTGGCTGGTAAAAGAAAAGAATCGGCATCGAAATTTTTTGGCAATGCTTTCAAAAAAGCTAAATATGTGAAAGCTAAGGAAGATTTATTTACATACTTGGTTACTCCCGAAGACTGGGACGGCTTTAAAGTATTATTGGAAAAATCGGATCTAAAGGACAAAGAACTTATTCTACGCGTGCTTTCGATGTATTCCGACCCTATTGTTCGCGAAAAAGAAATTAAAAACATATCGGCAGCTTACGACGACTTAAAAGTGAAGATTTTACCACAACTTCGTCGTTCAAAACTTGCTGTTAATGTTACTTCAAACGGTAAAACAGATTCCGAACTTGTTGGCTTAGCTCAGTCGAGTCCCGATTCGTTAAATGTTGAAGAAGCTCTTTTTACAGCTAATTTACTTACCGACGATAATCAAAAACTTGCACTTTATAAAGCTGCTGCAAGCAAATACCCATCCGATGTTCGTCCGATTAATAACGTAGGTTACATTAATATTAAGCTTAACAAAGTTGCCGACGCTAAGGCAGCCTTCGAAACAGCTCAGAAAATTGCTGATAACGAAGTGGTAAAAAACAACCTAGGTGTAATTGCTTTACTTGAAGGCGATTTGAAAAAAGCCGAAGATTTATTTACCTCTGCAATGAATGCTGGCGAAGTTGTTAATTATAACCTCGGTATCATTAAAATTATTCAAGGTAAATACACTGATGCAATAAATTATTTTGGCAATGCTGCCGAAGTGAACGCTGCACTAGCTAAATTGCTTATTAAACAAAACGATCAGGCTTTATCGACTCTTGGCGCAGTTAAGAGTGAAGATGCAATTGTTTGGTATTTGCGTGCAATTATAGGTGCTAGAACACAAAATACCGATATGCTTTTTACAAACCTTCGTGCTGCCGCTGGAAAGAGCGCTGCCTTGAAAGCTAACGCAAGTAAGGATTTGGAATTTGCAAAGTATTTCCAAGATGAAACATTCAAATCGATTGTTCAATAATTACTTACCTAAATATATTAAAAAGGCGACTCGTTTGGGTCGCCTTTTTGCATTTCTATGCTTCTAATGCCATCTGCTTGTAGAACTCCCAAAGAACAATACCAGCACTTACCGAAACGTTAAATGAATGTTTTGTTCCAAACTGAGGTATCTCTAAACAATTGCAACAAATATTAACTACTTCCTGCTTAATCCCCTTTACTTCATTTCCGAATACTAAAGCGTACTTATGCTTGTTATCGATAGAAAACTTTTCCAACATAATGCTATTTTCGGTTTGTTCCACAGCCACAGTTACATAACCATTACTTTTTAACAATGCTACTACGTTGGTAGTTTCCTGAAAATATTGCCAATGAACTGTATCCTCAGCCCCTAGAGCTGTTTTGTGAATTTCCTTGTGAGGTGGAGTTGCACAAATGCCACATAAATAAATAGTTTCCACCTTAAATGCATCGGATGTACGAAATATAGAACCTATATTATTAAGGCTACGAACATTGTCGAGCACAACCACAATAGACGTTTTGGTCGATAATTTAAATTCGTCGACCGACAATCTGTTTAACTCTGCATTGTCAAGTTTTCTCATTTTATTTAATAGTTTTGCAACAAAGGTAAACTTTAGGAATAAAAGTATGTTTAACAATATGTATCAGATACCATAATATTTAATAAATTTAAGACTCAAATATATAGGTTCTATGAATATTCATGAATATCAAGCAAAGTCAATTCTAAAGCGTTTTAAAGTGCCTGTTCCTGAAGGGTTTGTTGTGAAAAGTGCCGAAGCGGCCGAAAGCGTTGCACGTTGTTTGCACGATCAGGTTCATAACGAAACATGGGTTGTAAAGGCTCAAATTCACGCAGGTGGTCGCGGTAAAGGTGGCGGAATTAAGGTTGCAAAAAATTTAACGGAAGTAACTGCGTATGCCAGGATGATTTTGGGAATGCAATTAATAACGCATCAAACAGGTATAGCCGGAAAATTAGTAAATAAAGTGCTTATTGAGCAAGGTATTTATTATCCTGGCCCTAGTGAAGTGCAGGAATTTTATTTAAGTATTCTGCTAAATCGTAATAACGGACGGAATATGGTGGTTTATTCACCTCAAGGAGGCATGGATATTGAAACTGTAGCCGAAGAAACTCCAGAACTAATTTTTACTGAGGAGATTGATCCTGGTGTAGGAATTCAAGCTTTTCAATGCCGAAAAATTGCTAATAATTTAGGGTTACATGGAAAAGCTTTCAGTCAAATGGTTACGTTTGTTCAGCGATTGTGCGAAGCTTATGAAGAATCGGATGCATCGTTGTTTGAAATTAATCCGGTTATAAAAACTTCCGACGACCTTATAATAGCAGCCGATGCAAAAGTTAGTATCGATGATAATGCACTTTTCAGGCATCCTGAGTATGCCGAAATGCGCGATATAAACGAGGAGGATCCATCGGAAACAGAGGCTATTGAAAATAACTTAAATTTTGTAAAGCTAAACGGAAATGTAGGTTGCATGGTAAATGGTGCAGGGTTGGCCATGGCTACAATGGATATAATAAAATTTTCGGGCGGCGAACCAGCTAATTTTCTCGATGTTGGAGGTTCGGCTAATGCGAAGCGCGTAGAGGCGGCATTTCACATCATATTAAAAGACCCTAGCGTAAAAGCCATTCTTATAAATATTTTTGGAGGAATAGTTCGTTGCGACCGCGTAGCACAAGGCATTGTAGATGCATACAAGTCGTTTGGCGAATTGCCAGTGCCGCTCATAGTTAGGTTACAAGGTACTAATGCCGTTGAAGCAAAAAAATTAATCGACGAATCGGGGCTAAAAGTATTCTCCGCCATTTCGCTACAGGAAGCGGCTGATCGAATTAAGGAAGTATTAAGGTATTAGTGTTTAATACCGAGTATTAAGTACTTAGTACTCGGTACTGTACACTACTTACCTTTAGCTCGGCTTAAAGTTCGGAGCGAGTGCGAAGCTAAATTTGCAACTTAACGAAGTGGTCTCAGCGTAGCTAATACAGATTATACAGAAATACCGCTAACGCCATGCGGCAGCAATGCTACATGGCGTTGGTGTTTTTACCAAATTTTTGTTTTTTGTTTTAAATACTGATAATTCAATGTCGTTTAGTTAAGGCTGTGAAAGCCTGAAAGGCTTTAATTTTAATAGCCAACGGTGTAACTGGCGGTAATATAAATTCCTTGTCATAACCCTTTTAGGACATAGCCGTCAATCTAAGAACTGTAAGTGTCTGACAATGAGTAGTGGGTGCTATTTTTCACCCCATTCCTTTGGAGAACAGGGTTCTTTGTTGTAATTTTGCTCATGTCAAAGAACTTTAAATTGTTAATATTCAGCGAGA
>JANYAP010000169.1 GCA_025361285.1 Bacteroidales bacterium
AATTAATCATTTTTGTATTTTCGGGAAAAATGGGCAACTGCATTTGCATGACTTTTTTTGCCGAAATATAGGATATTTTTATTTACGATAGTAGTTGGATATTTAATTGATAATCAGATATAGGGTCAGGAGGTCTGATGCTACAAAACTTAAAGCATTTGTACTTATGGATTAACGAACAATTTTGACCAAATTGTATGGTATACTTATTAAACACAATGTGTTTACAAGATTGTGTAAGTGTCATAGGTTTGAAAGATTAAATTGAGAAATAATTGTACCAGTTCTGTCAACGATTGTAACAATGAAAGGCAAACGTGAATTTTTAGATCTATCTAATTCAATTTCAAAAAAATCACCTTTTTTAATTAATGGTTTTTTGTAAATAGGGCTATCGGTTTCTACATTATCATCTTGCTCAAAAACACATACATTTAAATCTTCTAACAAAGTACTTCCTTTTATAATATATGTAAGTTTTTGGTTTTCAATAGGTGAAAATATGGTCGTTGATAAATTCATCGTTACTTCAGATTCGAAATCAATATAATGTTTCGACATAAAAATAATCTCCTTTCCATTAAAATTTGTTGCACCAATAGCATTGAAAAGTGAATCATGTGTCGCCTGCAGTTCGGATATTTTATTTACCCCTTTTAAAAATCCTCCTTTTGGGTTTGTATTATTTTCAGTAATATCAAACTGATAGTCGTGTATGCCATTCATACGGAGTACTTTGCGCACCGAATCCTTATTAAAAGTACCCTGTTCATTCTTAAAAGCATTACCTTTTTTGCTTAGAACCTCGGCGGCACGATTAAGATTGTGATTAAGCAGTATAGGCTTCAGCTTTACCCCTTTTCTGTATTCATTAACTTTTTTTACAAAATCCGCCCTGTAAACACTATCGGTTTGCGCATTTGTAGTTAGAACTGCAAAAAATAGCAGCCCAATAAGTATTAAATTTTTCATGTGTGTTGTTATTAAGTTTACTGCAATATTACTTATTACTGTTAATAAATGCTTGCATATCGGCTTTAAGCTGCTCGTTTTCTTTTTTAATCTCAATCATATACAGCGTAAGCTCTTCCACCTTTTTTAGCAAAGTGTTTTGCATTTCGCCAATGTTCATGCCGCCATTGTCGGCAATTTCTTTAGCCGAAGGCACTTCTGGCAGGTGGCTGTTGGTTTTAACAAATTTTTCAACCTCGTGCAAGGGCATAAGTTTGTAGGTGGGGGCAAAAACGTAGTCGCATATTTGGCCAACTTCAATAACCTTAACTTCCGAGCATAGTATGCCGCCTTTTACGGTGAGTTTGTATGTAGGGTTTGTGCAGCCAATACCAACGTTGCCATTATTGTCTATCCGCAATCTTTCAATTCCTGTGGTACCTAATGTTATAAATCCTCCAGAAGTTGACCCTCCTCTATGAAAACTTATATATCCATTGTTTAAGTCATTACCAAAACTGTGAGTTATTTTAAATGTAGTTGCATTAATAGAGGATGTTACACCGCTACTCACTACTAGCTTGTTGTTTTCGTCGCTCGTTGCGAGTATAGCAGCATCAGTATTTGCTCCATTATTGATATGCAATTTTGCCATTGGTATTGTTGTGCCAATACCAACGTTGCCTACCACATTAAAATTATTCATAGCAGTTACCAAACCGGCTCCGGTTTTTCCTAACCATATATTTCCATTACCAGCGGCGAAATTATTAATATTGAAGTCGTTATTACTCTGTATGCCTATTTGATTTTCGTTTATAGTTAACAATTTTGAACCAACCACTAAATTTCCGGAACTAAGTGTACCAGTAGTAGTAATATAGTTGGCACCAGCGTCAATTGCACCAGTTTTAACAGCCCCAGTAGTGGTAATGGTATTGGCTCCAGCATTAATAGCACCAAAACTGGTGGCATTTAATGTTCCGTTTACAGTGGTGTTTTTAAGTGTTGTTGTGCCATTTACACTTAAATTACCTCCAAGTACTAAATCGTTAACGGTAGCTGTACCCAATGTAGCTGAAGCAG
>JANYAP010000189.1 GCA_025361285.1 Bacteroidales bacterium
AATGTGAGAATGTGAGAATGAGAAAATGAGAAAATGTGAAAATGTGAAAATGTGAGAATGAGAAAATGTGAGAATGTGAGAATGAGAAAATGTGAGAATGAGAGAATGAGAGAATGAGAAAATGAGAGAATGAGAGAATGAGAAAATGTGAGAATGAGAGAATGAGAGAATTTGAAAATGTGCAAATGAGAGAATTTGAAAATGTGCAAATGACAGGTGTGCAGATGACAAATTACTGACGAACCCTATTCTTCCAATTTCCTCATTTCCTCTTCATCACATCTCCACATTTCCTCATTTACTCATCTTCACATTTCCTCATTTCCTCATCTTCACATTCTCTCATTCTCACATTTTCTCATTCTCACATTTTCACATTTTCACATTTTCTCATTTTCTCATTCTCACATTCTCACATTCTCACATTCTCTCATTCTCTCATTTTCACATTCTCTCATTTTCACATTCTCTCATTCTCACATTTTCACATTTTCTCATTTTCTCATTTTCTCATTCTCACATTTTCTCATTCTCTTTATCATTCAAACAAAAAAATTTATATATTGCACGCTCAATTTATTAAAACAAAAAACCCTATGGCAAAAGTAGATACGTTACTTACCAAACTTAATAATGGTAACAATAACATTTTTAAAGAATTGTATGGCGTTGATTCTGTTGTGCTTCAGAAACAGGCACAACGTTATACCACCCTTATAAAACAATTTCAATCGTCGTTTAAAAATGATGATGTTGAACTGTTTAGCTCTCCAGGGCGGACTGAAATAGGTGGAAATCATACCGATCATAACTATGGTAGAGTTTTGGCTGGTGCAGTAAATCTTGACAATGTGGCTGTTGCTGCAAAAAACAACACCAATATTGTTCGTATCGAATCGGTAGGATACCCTAAATTCGAAGTCGATCTTACTAATCTTAAACCGAATAAGGACGAATTTTTCACATCCATTTCGCTTGTTCGTGGCGTTAGTGCACGCCTTAAAGAACTCGGTTTTACTATTGGTGGTTTCGATGCTGTTATCGACGGTGGTGTGCCAAAAGGTTCAGGGTTAAGCTCTTCGGCATCGTTCGAAGTTCTTATTGGTGCAATTATTAGCCATTTATTTAATGATGGAAAACTCGATTTAGTTCAAAATGCAATAATTGGTCAATATGCCGAAAATAATTTCTTTGGCAAACCATGTGGATTAATGGATCAAACAGCATGCTCGGTTGGTGGATTAATTACCATCGATTTCGAAGATCCTTCGAAACCTATTGTTAAGAAAGTTGGTTTCGATTTTGTAGCAACTGGTTTCGCTTTAGTAATTACCGATACTGGTGGAAACCACGCCGATTTGAACGACGAATATGCTTCGTTACCTACTGATATGAAAGCCGTTGCGGCTGAACTAGGCGCAAAAGTGCTTCGCCAAGTTACTTTGGAGCAAGTAGTTGAAATAGCTCCTAAAATTCGCGAAAAAGTGGGCGATCGTGCTTTGCTACGCGCATATCACTTTTTAGGCGATAATCAACGTGTTGTTAGTCAGGTATCGGCCTTAGAGAAAAACGATTTTAAATCGTTCCTCGGAATGATTATCGAATCGGGTTATAGCTCGTATATGTACAATCAAAATATTTTCCCACCAAACAATGTTCGTGAGCAAGGCGTTTCGTTGGCATTGGCATTAAGCGAAATGGTATTAAAGGGTCAAGGTGCATGGCGTGTTCATGGTGGCGGTTTTGCTGGAACTATACAAGCATTTGTACCTCAAAACCTACTCGATAAATATGTAACAACAATGGAGCATATTTACGGCAAAAACGCTTGTCACAAGCTGTTTATCCGTCAAAAAGGATCGATTAAGGTTGAACTATAGATAATTATAAATTTTAATCGATAATAACCTTCATTCATAGTTCATAGTGTATAGTACATAACTTATAATTTATAATTGGTAATTTATAATTAGTTCTCAATGAACATCATAACCGAAGCATCTTTCAAAACAACACATCAAGGCAAGCCTGTTGCGCTTTATACTCTTAAAAACAAAAATGGAGTTATTGTGCAAGTAACTAATTACGGCGCAATTGTGGTAAGTATTTATGTTCCAGACCGTAACGGCGTATTTGCCGATATTGTTCAAGGATACGACACTATTGCTGAGTATATTAATGGCAATGGTGCTTACATGGGTGGCGTATGTGGACGGACAGCAAACCGCATTAAGGATGGAAAATTTACCCTCGAAGGCAAACAATACGTTCTTAATATCAACAACGGTACAAATTGCAATCACGGCGGAAATGTTGGTTTCAATAAAGCTGTTTGGGACGTAACCAGCGCTTCGCCTTCGAAAGTAACGATGGAATATTTTTCGAAGGATGGTGAAGAAGGTTACCCAGGAAATCTGAAAACTATTATAGCGTACTCATTGAACGATAATAACGAGTTTTCGATGGAATATATTGCTACCACCGACAAAACCACCATTGTAGGATTAACAAATCATGGTTATTATAACTTGGCTGGCGAAGGTTCGGGAACCATATACAATCAGGAACTTATGATTAATGGTTTGTATTTCACCCCAGTAGATGAATCGTCGGCGCCAACAGGCGAAATACGGAGCGTTAAGGGTACGCCAATGGATTTCACTAAACCCGAAAAAATAGGCACCAACATTAATGCAAACGACGAGCAAATTCGTATTGGCGTTGGGTACGATCATTGTTGGGTATTAAAAAACCGAGTTGGCGAATTAGGCTTAGCCGCTGCTGCATACGACCCGCAATCGGGCCGCATAATGGAGGTATCAACCACACAACCTGGTGTTCAGCTATATACAGCCAATTGGTTCGATGGCGAAAAAGGTAAAGGCGGAAAACCATATCATAAACACGGTTCGTTTTGTTTGGAAACCATGCACTTTGCCGATTCCATAAACAAACCACACTTTCCATCAACAATTTTACATCCTGGGGAAACCTACAACCATAAATGCGTGCATAAATTTTCAGTAAAATAGAAACAACATACAGCGAATGTTGTGCTATTTATTAAAACCAGTTAATAATTATAAATTAAACTAACAATAAAACAAAATGAATCAATCTCAAAAAAGTTATGCATTGCCAATTGCAATGATGTTTGCATTATTTTTCATGATCGCCTTCGTTACAGGTTTACCAAGCCCAATGGGTATAATAGTTGCAAAGCAATTCGGAGCGTCTAATTTCGAGTCGCAGTTAGGCTTTCTTGGTAATTTTCTTGCTTATGCTTTCATGGGTATTCCAGCAGGAATTATGCTGAGAAGACTGGGCTACAAAACAACCGCTTTATCGGCAATTGCAGTTGGTTTGGTTGGAGTTGCATTGCAATTTTTATCAGGGCAGGTAGGAAGTTTTACCGTATATTTAGCTGGAGCCTTTGTATCGGGTTTTTCGATGTGTATGTTGAATACTGTTGTAAATCCAATGTTAAACACTCTTGGAGGTGGCGGTAATTCGGGTAACAAATTACTCCAATTCGGAGGATCGATTAACTCAATTGGAGCGACCATTACACCTATGTTGGTCGGTTATCTGATGGGAGCTGAAGCTGGTCGTACAATCGAAAAAGCTAATCCAGCTTTGTATCTTGCAATGGGTATTTTTGCTTTAGCATTTGTTGTTTTAAGCTTTGTAAATATTCCTGAACCACACTTGCAAAAGGCGAATGCCATTAAACCAAAGCACAAGCATAGTCCACTTTCTTTCCGTCACTTTCTTTTCGGTGCAATTGCAATTTTCGTTTATATAGGTATTGAAATTGGCATTCCCAGTACTGCTAACCTGTTCATGACAGCTCCTACAACATCTCCAAACCCTGGATTAGGAATCGATGCTACATTAGCTGGTAGTATTGTGGGAATTTATTGGTTACTAATGCTTGTGGGTCGTTTAACAGGTGCTTCCATAGGTTCTAAAGTATCGAGCAAAACAATGCTAATTGCTGTTTCTTCTTTAGGTTTGTTGTTTATATTATTGGCCATTTTGCTTCCTAAGTCAATTAACGTAATTTTCCCATACCTAAATGTGGCTGTGCCTATTAGCGTAATATTTCTCGTATTATGTGGACTCTGTACATCGATTATGTGGGGGGGTATTTTTAATCTTGCCGTAGAAGGGTTGGGTAAATATACCGCAGCTGCCTCAGGAATCTTTATGGTTATGGTTTGTGGTGGAGGCATAATTCCACTGTTTCAAGGATTTATATCTGATAAATTGGGCTATGTAAACAGCTATTGGGTAATTTTTGCCTGCTTGGCTTATATGCTGTGGTATGCACTAGTTGGCTGCAAAAATGTAAACAAAGACATTCCAGTTGTAGAGTAAAAGATTTATACTTATTAGTAAAAAGCCCTTTAGATTCGTTTCTAAAGGGCTTTATACTTGTAAATATGATTTACCGATGGTTAAAATTATTTTATAAAATTTATGCCTTCGCACACTCAAGTGTAATTGAAACACTTAAATTTATTAGCCAAGCATTTTATGGAGATTTTTTATATCGATGAAGATAAGCATTACGTTGCTATTGACTGCATTATCTTTGGTTTCGATGCAGGCGAGCTCAAACTTTTATTGCTGAAGCGAAAATTTGAACCCGCCAAAGGCGAATGGTCGGTTATGGGTGGCTTTTTAAAAAGAGAAGAAAGTTTGGACGAAGGTGCTCGCAGAATACTACTTCAACTTACTGGCCTTACCGATATTTATATGGAACAGCTACAAAGTTTTGGCGATGTAAATCGCGATCCTGGAGAACGTACCATTTCGATAGCATTTTGGGCGTTAATAAAAGTTAACGATAACGATATTAAACTTGCTAAAACACATGGAGCTCAATGGGTTTCAATCGAAAAGATACCACAACTGATATTCGACCATAACAATATGGTACAAAAAGGCCTGAAAACCCTTCGAAATAAAATAGTTACCAAACCAATTGGATTTGAGCTTTTGCCCGAAAAATTTACTTTGCCTCAGTTACAAAGCTTGTACGAAGCAATAAATCAGGAGCAAATGGACAAGCGTAATTTTCGAAAGCGAATTCTCGAAACAGGATTATTAGATAAAATGGAAGAAAAGGAAAAACAATCGTCGAAAAAGGGAGCCTATTATTATATGTTTAATAAAGAGAAATATAGACTGTTTGCCGAAATGGGGTTTCACTTTCAAATGAAGGCTAAAAAAGACTCGCTAATTAAAGGCAACTGCCAAGTATAACACTACTTATATAATAATTTTTAATTTAAACTTTTACTTTATGAACCTATTATTTTCTTCTAAAAACAGCTATGTGTCGATTAAATCGCTAATCTTGATTTTGTTATTTTGGAACGTCATTCAAGTAGATTCGCAAAACTTAATTGTTGGCAAATGGAAATTTATAACAGGCGACAGTCTTGCCTATGCCAAACCAACTTTCGACGACAGTAAGTGGAGCGAAATACAAGCAGGCGAAGTTTGGGAAAAGCAAGGATACGATACGTACGATGGGTATGCGTGGTATCGTTATAAGACAGTTATTCCTTCGAGCATTAAAAAAGAAGCAATAAAGGCTAATGGAATACTAATCGACCTATTAAAAATTGACGATGCCGACATTACCTATTTTAATGGCGAAGAAATAGGAAAAACTGGCGAATTTCCTCCGAATTATAAAGGAGCATACGATGTTGAACGAAAGTATATTATCCCGATTGATAAAATTCGATGGGACAAAGAAAACACTGTAGCCGTAAGAGTATATGACGGCAGTGGCGGAGGTGGTATATATGGTGGCAAAGTGTTTCTTGGAAATATTGGATTTGCCGATAATTTGAAAATAATAGCCAACTATTCTCAGCCCGACCATGTAATACGTATTGGCAATAGCCTTGAGTTGCAAGTTAGTGTAGATAACAAATATAACATCGCCTACAAAGGAATGCTCAACATTGATATTACAAACGATTTCGGCGATAAAGTCTCGTCGCAACGCAAATCATTGATTGTAAATAGAAAATCGAGAAAAACCGATATTGTAAATGTACAGGGCTTAGCACCTGGTTTTTATAAAGCTGTTTTAAAATTCGATGCAAATGGTGATACCCTCTATTCCACAAGCTTTTTTGCCTTACAACCCGAAAAAGTAATTTCGCCAACCGATCGTCAACCCGATTTTGATAATTATTGGGCACGTGCTAAGAAAGAACTGGCAGCTGTAGATCCTCAGTATAAGCTTATTAAAATTGATAGTTTATCAACCGATACTCGTAACGTATTTATCTTGGAAATGCGCTCGCTGGGCAATGTTCTTATTCGCGGATGGTATGCCGAGCCAGTAAAAGCAGGAAAATACCCTGCAATACTTCACGTTCAGGGGTATAGCTCTAATATGAAAATAGATTATGCTTATCAGGGTGATGATTTTGCGGTGTTAGCTCTTAATATACGGGGGCACGGTAATAGCAGGGATAATGTGGCTCCTTCTTTTACACAAGTTCCTACATTTCTTCAATACCAATTAGCTGATAAAGAACAGTATATATATCGTGGTGCATATATGGATTGTACGCGTGCCGTCGATTTTTTATACTCGCGCAATGCTGTTGATACTACAAAAGTTGTGGTTGAAGGAGGAAGCCAAGGAGGAGCACTTAGTTTTGCAACCGCAGCGCTAAATAACAGTCGTATAAGACTTTGTGTTCCTTGCATTCCTTTTTTAAGCGATTTTCGAAATTATTTTAAGGTTGGTTATTGGCCTGGAAACGAGTTTGAAGAATATATACTACTTCATCCCGAAATTAAAATGGAACAGATATACAAAACGCTTAGCTACATCGATATAAAGAACTTAGCACCATGGATTAAAGCGCCTGTATTTATGACGATTGGCCTGAAGGATGAAACTTGCCCACCTCGAATTAATTTCGCCGCATACAATAATCTTACCGTTCCACGCGAATATACCGTAAACGCAGAATACGGACATGGAACACCAGCGAATTACAATACAATTAAATATCAGTGGATTAAACAGCAACTTGGATTAATAAAATAAGTAAACATGTAGTTTTCAGGGCGCCAAAGCTCAAGTCTCAACACAATATAAATTCGTTACAAAAAATTATTACTCAATATTTCGTCCGTATTAAAATGTTTATACCTTTGTCCGTATTAAGTGTATAAAATATACTTAATCAACAAAAACTGTTAAAACTATGAATTGGACTTCTCATGAATTTATTTGGCTCGACTGGGTAATTATCGTGGTCGGGATTGTAGCTGTAACATGGGCTGTATGGCGTTCGGTACTAAAGGACAAACGTTCGCAAAAAGGCGCTAACAGCGAAGATTACCTGTTCGGAAAAGGCGAACCTTGGTATATAATTGGTGCGGCAATATTTGCTGCAAATATCGGCTCCGAGCACCTTGTTGGGCTTGCTGGAACAGGCGCAAAATCGGGTGTAGGTATGGCCCACTGGGAGATGCAAGGCTGGATGATTCTTATTTTGGGCTGGCTATTTGTACCATTTTATCAATTAATGAACAATAAGTTGGGAAAAATCATCACAATGCCCGACTTCCTAAAAAATCGCTACACACTCGCTACAGGTTCGTGGCTTTCTATCATCACACTAATAGCCTACGTATTAACCAAAGTAAGTGTAACCGCATTTACTGGTGGCATCTTCATGGAGAGTCTTCTTGGCTTGCCTTTCTGGTACGGAGCCATCGGATTAATAGTGTTAACTGGGGTTTTTACTGTTTTTGGAGGCATGAAGGGTGTAATGACTCTGTCGGCCATTCAAACGCCTATACTTATAACTGGTTCATTCCTTGTGCTTTTCTTAGGTTTATCAGCGCTCGGAGACGGCAATATTGCTAACGGTTGGACAGCAATGATGGATTATGCTCGTACGCTTAACAAAGGCGCCGACGGCGTTGCATACGGAACAAACCACATGTTCCACTTAGATACGGGCGACCCTATGTACGACGATTATCCTGGATTTTGGGTGTTTATCGGAGCATCAATTATCGGTCTTTGGTATTGGGCAACCGACCAACACATCGTTCAACGTGTACTCGGACAAACAAAAGGCGAATCGAGCGATATAGTAATGAAACGCGCTCGCAGAGGTACTATCGCTGCAGGATATTTCAAAATATTACCTGTGTTTATGTTCCTAATACCCGGTATGATAGCCGCCGCATTGGCAGCTCGCGTAGGCAGCGGATTCACATTAGAAAACCCCGATACAGCCTTTGGCTCAATGGTTAAGTTTGTTTTACCCGCCGGCGTGAAAGGTATTGTTACCATCGGCTTTATATCGGCATTGGTTGCTTCTTTGGCAGCATTTTTCAACTCCTGCGCTACGCTTTATACCGAAGACTTTTATAAGCCAATGTTCAAAGGTAAAACCGAGGCCCGATACATTTTGGTAGGCCGTATTGCAACAATTGTTGTTGTAATACTTGGTATCGCATGGATACCAGTAATGATGAGTCTCGGCAGTCTATACTCCTATCTGCAAGGAATTCAATCGCTGCTAGCTCCTGCAATGGTAGCAGTATTCGTGCTAGGTATATTTTCAAAGAGAATTACGCCTAAGGCTGGTGAACTAGGTTTAATAGTTGGCTTTTTTATTGGAATGGCTCGCTTGGTAACCAACATATTTACAAATAGTGGTAAAGACGTAATGACAGGCTGGTATTGGGAATCAACCCATTGGTTCTGGCATACCAACTGGCTTATCTTTGAAATATGGTTGCTAGTTTTTATTATGTTGTTTATGGTGGTAGTATCGTTTTTTACTCCTAAACCAACCCCTCAACAGATTGACGCTATCACGTTCACAGGCGACTATAAATCACTCATCTGGAAGAGCTGGAACAAGTGGGATGTTATTGCTTCGTTGGGGGTAGTACTTATTTGTGCATTATTCTACATCTATTTCTGGTAGTTAGTTTGGCTAGAAGTTACAAAGGCTCGGAAGTTTTTACTGAGCTTTTGAACCTTTCAAATAAATAAATATTATGCTTAATAAACTAAAAGAAGAAGTATTCCAGGCAAACCTGGATTTGGTAAAATACGGTCTTGTAGTTTTTACATGGGGCAATGTCTCTGGCATCGACCGGGAAAAGGGAATAGTGGTAATTAAACCCAGTGGAGTATCGTACAGCGATATGACACCCGACGACATGGTGGTTGTCGACCTTGACGGTAACATATTGGGCGGCAAATACAAGCCATCGTCCGACACAGCTACGCACCTTGTTTTGTATAAGAAATTCGATAATGTAGGCGGCGTGGTTCATACTCATTCGGAATGGGCTACAAGCTGGGCACAATCGGGCTTACATATTCCTGCATTGGGCACTACACACGCCGATTACTTTTATGGTTCAATTCCATGTACACGCAAACTTACCGATAAAGAGGTAGAAACAAATTACGAAGAAGAAACCGGAAACGTAATTGTAGAAACTTTCGATGGCATCGACCCAATGGCTATTCCAGCTGTAATAATTAATTGTCATGGTCCGTTTTCGTGGGGGAAAAACCCTTCAGATGCAGTACATAATGCAGTTGTTCTCGAAGAGGTTGCCAAAATGGCTCACCATACCTTGGCCATAAATAAGGTAAAGGCAATTGATCAGTATTTATTGAACAAACATTATTATCGCAAACATGGATCGGATGCTTATTACGGCCAGAAATAGTTATTATCATCAAGAAAACTCTTTAAAATGTCAAAAACATAGTTGTAAGTCAATATTTATAAAAAGTTTCAAATATTTTTCTGGTTACTTTTTTATTCGCTTTCGCTCATGAGACCGCCTTCGGCTAAGTTTTCCAAAAAGTAACAACTTAGCGATAGCGATTTCATGAACACCTTAAAAATAATATGTTGTGAATAAAGAAGAGTTTTCCAGCACGCACTAATTACAAATTACCGAGTTACTGAAACTAATATTCTTAAATACAATATTTTATGAGCAAATATACAATAGGAATCGACTACGGAACCGATTCAGTTCGCGCGCTAATTGTAGACGCATCAAATGGAAAGGAAATATCGAGCGACGTGTTTTATTATCCACGTTGGAAAGCCGGTAAATTTTGCGTTCCATCGCAAAACCAATTTCGCCAGCACCCACTCGATTACGTTGAAGGATTGGAAACAACCGTTAAAAATGCATTGGCAAAAACACCAAAAGATGCTGCAGCAAAGGTAGTTGCAATTTCAATCGATACTACCGGATCAACACCTATTGCTGTCGATAAAAAGGGAACGCCATTGTCGCTAACGCAAGGTTTTGAGGATAACCCAAATGCCATGTTCGTTTTGTGGAAAGATCATACTGCAACGTCGGAGGCTGATGAAATTAACCAGCTGGCCAGAACATGGGGTGGAGTTGACTATACAAAATACGAAGGCGGCATTTATTCTTCCGAATGGTTTTTTGCGAAAATCCTTCATGTCCTGCGGGTTGACGAAAAAGTACGTAGTGCTGCCTTTTCGTGGGTGGAACACTGCGATTGGATTCCAGCTCTTTTAACAGGCGACACTAATCCGTTAACAATAAAACGAAGCCGTTGTGCAGCTGGCCATAAAGCAATGTGGCATACCGATTTTAACGGTTTACCATCGGAAGAGTTTCTTACAAAGCTCGATACAAAGTTGATAGGCTTACGCGACCGTCTTTTTAAGGAAACATACACATGCGACGTAAAAGTTGGTAATCTAACTACGGAATGGGCAAAACGTTTAGGCTTAAGCGAGTCGGTAGTTGTTGGTGCCGGATCGTTCGATGCGCATTTAGGCGCACTTGGTGGCGAAATTAAGCCAAATTACCTAAGTAAAGTAATGGGTACTTCAACATGCGATATGCTTGTGGCGCCAATGAACGAGATGGAAGGAAAGCTTATAAAAGGTATTTGTGGGCAAGTTGATGGCTCAATAGTGCCAGGTATGTTGGGCATGGAGGCTGGTCAATCGGCGTTTGGCGATATATATGCATGGTTTCGCAAACTATTAATTTGGCCAGTTGAACAGATAATGGCGGAATCGCAGGTTATCGACCAAAAAACTAAAGAAAAACTTATTGCCGAAATAGCCGACAAAATAATTCCTATGCTTTCGGAACGCGCTGAGGCTATTCCAATTGGGGAATCAGGTATAGTAGCACTCGATTGGATGAACGGACGACGAACCCCAGATGCAAATCAACTTCTTAAAGGAGCAATTCTAGGCTTAAACCTGGGTTCAGACGCACCACGAATTTTCAGAGCTTTAGTTGAAGCTACAGCATTTGGCTCTAAAAAAATTGTTGACAGGTTTATAAGCGAAGGTGTTAAAGTTGAGGGTATAATTGCACTTGGTGGAGTTGCGAAAAAATCGCCATTTGTAATGCAAGTAGTTGCCGATGTGTTGAATATGCCTATATTGGTTGCTCGCAGCGAACAAGCTTGTGCGTTAGGCTCGGCAATGGCAGCGGCTACAGTTGCAGGTTTATATGCAACAGTGTTAGATGCACAAAAAGCGATGGGTAATGGCTTCGAATTAGAATATAAACCAATAAAAGAAAATTCCGATAAGTATAAGTTATTGTACGACAAGTATTCCCGAAGTGGCGCTTATATTGAAAGCGAAACGAACGGCTAAATAGTGTTCATTGGTAATATACTACAACAGGCGAAACCTTTTTCCATTGAGTATTCGATTGTACGCTGCAATAAGCTTATAATCGCTTATATTTGAAAAGGTTTCGCCTGTTACTCCATTTGTTATTTACACCGTTACCATTTTAAGAATAAAAACCGAAGTAAATTCGTATTGTCTTAGCAATTATCGAATTTACCTCGGTTTTGCGTTTTAATCGTATAGAATATTTTATTTACGATATTTGTAAAAACACTTCTTATGAATATAGCTTTCCTCGACCTGCAAACAATGGGCAATGTATCGAACTTACACCTTCTTGAACGGTTTGGCAATGTAGCATATTATGCGGTAACCAAACCCGATGAGCGGTTAAAACGTCTTGAAAATGTTGACATTGCCATTACAAGCAAAGTTATTATCGATAGAGAAATAATAGACGCTTGCCCACAATTGAAACTTATTTGTGTAGCTGCCACCGGTACAAATAATGTAGATGTTGAATATGCTAATAGTAAAGGAATTACGGTAAAAAATGTAGTAAATTATTCCACCGAAAGTGTGGCTCAGGTTACGGTTTCGATGATTTTAAGTTTGGTAAACCAGATAAATTACTACGACAATTATGTTAAAAGCGGAGGCTATACACATAGCGACATGTTTACACATTATGGTCCAGCATTTTACCAGTTAAACGGAAAACGTGCCGGAATTATAGGGCTCGGCAATATTGGTAAGCGAGTGGCTCGCTTACTCGAAGCTTTTGGTATGGAGATAGTTTACTATTCCACTTCGGGCAAAAATAACAACAACGATTACCTTCGTTTGGAACTAGATGAATTGTTGATTACCAGCGATATAGTGTCGATACATTCGCCCTTAAACGAGCAAACCAAAAACTTAGTACACAAAGGCAACTTACAGTTAATGAAACCTTCGGCGTTTCTTATAAATGCAGGTAGAGGAGGGATAATTAACGAACTCGACTTAACAGAAGCCATTGACAATGAATTAATTGCTGGAGGTGGCTTGGATGTATTTGAATACGAACCAATTCGTGAAGAAAGCCCAATTTTAAAATGCAAATATCCTGAACGACTAGTTCTTACACCGCACATTGCCTGGGCGAGCATAGAAGCCCGAGAGCTACTTATCGAAAAGATAGCCGAAAATATCGGATTATTTGCAGCATCAAAAAGTTAATATAGGGTTACTATTTCAATGATATATGTGTTGGCAAACCACTTTATTTTACTGTTATTTTTTAATGCATCTAACCGATAAGCCATGAGACTTAACTGAGTATGTGAAGGTTACTGAATTGCTTTTGGATGTATAATATACAAGCCACGCATTTTCTTTATCATTTTCACTAGCTGTCCAAAATGCTCCATAGCTGTCTAATAATTTGAAATTACCTACAGTGGAAATGCCTCCTAATTTTGCATTAAAACCGCCGTCGGTTGAGCTTTTTAGAAGTATATTTCCAGCCTTATTGTTCACCACCCAGCACGGAAATAAGTTCGTCCCAGTCCTTCATAGTAGGAAGATTCCATCCAGAAGGACAGGAGTTTTTAGCCGATTCGTATGAATATAATCTACCATATTTTTTGCCAAGGTTTTGATCCTCATTGTAATTCCAACTTCCAGTTGTATTTTTGTTTAAATTCGACATCATCCATATTTGATTACCAATTTTAATTTGGTCAATCGATTGAGAATTGCCTGAAATAGCATAAATGAATCCCATCACTACAATACAAAGAATATACTTCATAATTTTCAAAAAAAATAATTTATTTTTGTTGTTAAATATTTAGTTGTAGGCTTTAAATATCAATTATTGTCGCCCGTGTTCGCATCTAATTCCTTTAGTATAAGCTTCTTTTTGGTATGGCGCAGCATTTTAGCTTCCGTATGAAAAATTATTTCGGTAGCTATATTTTTTGCCTGATCGCCAACACGTTCCAACTTTCTTATAATCGAAATTACATAAAGTGCATCGCGCGTTTGATCGTTGTGCTTTTTAATCCACTCGCAGATAACTTCTTCGGCGTTTTTGGTTAGCTTGTCTAATTCGTCGTCGAGCTGAAATGCCGAACGAACTAGCTTTGGCTCTTCGTTTTCGAAGGCTTGTAAAGCATCGCTAAGCATAGTATGGCTTAGTGCAAACATCTCGCTAAGTTTAACTTCTTTAAGAAGTTTTTTATCGAAATTTTTACTGAAGTTTTCAGCGCACCCAGCAATGGTATTGGCGTAATCGCCAACACGTTCCAGGTTATAGTTTACTTTAAGCACTGCCAAAACAAAGCGCAAATCAACTGCAACTGGATTAAACAGCGCAAGAAGGTTTTCGCAATCCATATCGAGCTTAAGTTCGAAAGCATCAACACGTTTTTCGTTAACTTTAACTTCTTTAGCTAAATCTAAGTCGGATTCCTTAATTGCTCGCTGAGCTTTTTCGAGCTGACTTAAAACCAGTAACCACATTGATATTACCGATGTTTTAAGATTTTTTATTTCTGTATCGAGATGAGACATGTAATTTTATATTTTAAATTAACAATTTTTAATTATCTATATACTTAGTACTCAGTACTTCTTCATCATCCAAATCGCCCAGTAATATAATTTTGGGTTTTAACGTCTTTCGGACTGGTAAATATTTGTTTTGTCGATCCATGCTCAATTAAATCGCCCATGTAAAAGAATGATGTATAATCGCTTACACGACCAGCCTGTTGCATATTGTGGGTTACTATAATTATGGTGTATTGTTTTTTTAATTCGAATATAAGCTCTTCGATGTGCGACGTTGAAATAGGGTCGAGTGCCGATGCTGGCTCGTCCATAAGCAATACTTCGGGTTCAACGGCAAGTGCGCGAGCAATGCAAAGGCGTTGTTGCTGTCCGCCCGATAGTTCGTAAGCCGATTTCTTTAAATTGTCCTTTACTTCGTTCCAAAGCGCTGCTTGTTGTAGCGAGGTTTTTACCTTTTCTTCGATATAGCCACTGTCGCTTATGCCGTTCACTCTTAAGCCGTAAGCTACATTTTCAAAAATCGATTTCGGAAATGGGTTTGGCTTTTGAAATACCATGCCTACTTTTTTCCTAAGTTCGTCAACATCAATCGATTTATCGTAAATGTTTTTATTATTGAGTAATATTTTTCCGCTAATGTTCACATGATCAATTAAATCGTTCATGCGGTTAAATAATCGCAAAAAGGTAGATTTTCCGCAACCCGACGGTCCGATAAGTGCCGTTACGGTATTTTGGTATGCTTCAAAATCGATATTTTTTAATGCATGAAACGACCCATAAAACAAATTTGCCGTTTTTGTTTCTATTATTACCGTTGGTTTCTGCTCAACTTCAACTTCTTTACTTTTATCTTTCATTTTTTTAATAGTATATATTTAGTACTTGGTACTTAAATAGCTCGGTAAACATTTAGCAAATTATTCATATTTAATATTTTAGAAATACATAGAAATATTTCTACGTATTTCTATATATTTCTAACAACCAAAGCGGCAGAATTACAAAAACTACCGAACTATTGTACTTGGTACTACATTTTAACTTTCTTTCCAAAATATCGTCTCAGCCAATTAGCTAACAGGTTAAATATCAGTACAATCATTATCAACACAAATGCGGTTCCATACGCCATAGGGCGCGATTCCTCCATGTTGGTGCCGCTGGTAGTTAACACGTATAAGTGGTATGGAAGCGCCATTGCCTGATCGAAAATGCTTTGCGGTAATTTAGGTAGAAAATAGGCTGCAACGGTAAAAAGTATAGGTGCTGTTTCGCCCGACACTCGTCCCATCGATAATATCAAGCCAGTTAAAATATTCGGAAACGCAATTGGAAAAACAACCCTGCGTATGGTCTGTAGTTTGGTAGCGCCAAGTGCATAACTTCCAGTACGTAACGACATATCAACCGTTTTTAATGCCTCTTCGGTGGTACGAATAATTACCGGTAATGCTAACAAACCTAATGTTAACGATCCAGCAATGAGCGAATCGCCAAAATGTAACTTATTAACAAACAACGCCATACCAAAAAGACCAAAAACTATCGATGGAATTCCAGCCAAGTTGTTTGTCATACTTCGTAAAAAGCTTTTAAAACGCGATTCTTTAAGGTATTCGTTAGTATAAATGCCCGACAGAACACCTATTGGGAATGCAAACAACATACTTCCAACCATTAGGCAAAAAGTACCTACAATAGCTGGGAAAATTCCTCCCTGTGTCATACCTTCTTTGGGCATGGAAGTGAGAAATTCCCAATTAATAACGCCTATGCCTCTTATGGATATAAAAAATAGGATAACAAACAACAACCCAACCACCAAAAAGCTGATAATGCGAAAGATGTTGAATACCAGAAATTCGTAAAAACGTTTTTTCGACTTCATGCTATGCTCGTTTGGTGCGCGATTTTATTATTTCGACAGTTAAATTTATGCCAAATGTGATGATAAACAATACTATACCTAATGCAAATAATGCTTTAAAGTGTAAACCTCCAGCAGGCGCTTCGCCTAATTCGGCCGCAATGGTGGCGGGTATAGTGCGTACAGGTTGTAAAAACGAATGTGGTATTACCGAGGCATTTCCGGTAACCATAAGCACTGCCATGGTTTCGCCAACGGCACGCCCAATACCTAAAATTATGGCTGCAGCTATACCCGACTTTGAGTAAGGAATAATTACGCGAACCATTGTTTGCCAACGCGATGCACCTAAGGCTAAGCTAGCTTCCTTCTGCGATCGGGGTGTGGCACGAATGGAATCTTCGGTAATTGTAATAATGGTAGGTAATGCCATTATTCCTAGTATTATACTGCCTACCAATGCAGTTTCCCCAACTGCTAACCCGAAAGTTTTTTGTACTAACGGAACAATTACTACTAAACCAAAAAAACCATATACTACCGAAGGTATTCCAGCAAGTAGTTCAATAAGAGGTTTTAAGATGTTTCGAAGGCGCATATCGGCAACTTCGGCTAAATAAATAGCTGTTGCCAAACCTAAGGGAAGTGCTATAAGTATAGCGCCAAAGCTAACCCACAATGTACCAAGTATTAACGGTAAAATGCCTAACTGTGCTGCCGGTTGATTGGTTGGATACCAGTTTTTTCCTTTCAAAAATTCCGATACTTTAACATTACCAACAGGTAAAATAAAGGCATCGAATTTTTCAGGCTTGTATTCATCAGGGAAATAAGCTATTACGCCAGTATTTGAACTGATAAATTTATTTATTTGAGCAGGAAGAAATTCGAGATTAACTCCTAGGGAATCCTCGGGAATATAATCTGTAATATTATTTAGGGTAAAGAGTATAATTGAGTCGTTTTTTCCACCTAATTTGCTCCAGTTTGTAACGTCCTGATTAAAAATAAGATCGATATCGGATGGTGAAATATCCTTTACAGGATTGGTTTCGTTTAATGCAATAAAATATTCTTTTTCAATAGGTTTACTATTAAATAAACCGATTCCTTCGCTAAACAGAAATATAATTATAAATATTACTGTTATGCTGGTTACAGTGCTGCTTGAAAACAATAAACCTTCAAAAATTTTCTCGAAGGTTTTTCGTTGTGATTTGTTCAACATTTATAGTTGTGATATTTAGCGGTTTAGGTATTAGGCTGTAGGCTTGAGGCTGTAGGCGAAAACCCTCTAGTCTACAGCCTCTAGCCTCTAGCCTACAGTCTATTTAACAGGTACATAACCTTCTGATAAAACAGTTTTTTGTCCTTCTGCCGATAATAAAAATTCAATATATGGCGTGATGGTTTTTTCAACCGATGTTAAATAGTAAATGTAAAGTGGACGTGTAATTGGGTACGTTTTGTTTTGAGCATTGGCAACGTTAGGCTCTACAAAGGTTTTGCCTTTATCGAACGATACTTTTATATCTTTTACCGATTTTTCAACATACGCTAAACCAACATATCCAACGGCGCCTTTTGTTTGGCTTACGCTTTGTACAATAGCTCCAGTGGCAGGCATTAACAACGCCGATGATGCGAAGTTTTTATTGTTTAAAACGTGTTCTTTAAAAAATTCGTAAGTGCCTGAGCTGGTTTCTCTTGAATAAACCACAATGGTTAAATCGTCGCCGCCAACATCTTTCCAGTTTTTAATTTTACCTGTAAAAATACCTTCGAGTTGCTCACGGGTAAGTTGACTAACCTTGTTCGAAGGGTGAACTATTATCGACAATGCGTCGTTAGCAAATATTTTCTCTTTGAAAGCCTTAGCACCATCCTGCATTTTAAGTTTTTCGTCGAGTTTCATTTTACGTGAGGTCATTGCAACTTCGGTAGTTCCTGTTAATAATGCGCCAATACCAACACCCGATCCGCCACCAGTAACCATAATAGATGTGCTGGTGTTTTTCTTCATGTAATTTTCGCTTTGTTTCTGTATTAAAGGCAAACAAGTGTCGCTACCTTTAATTTTAAACGTTGTTTTCTGTGCCTGTAAAGCATTTGCCGAAACTAGCATTGCTAAAGCGATGTAAATTAACTTTTTCATAATCAATATATTTAATTGTTTTTATAATCTAAAATCAATTAGGCGAATTAAAGCATTACGGTTTACCTAAACACTACCGTAATGTTAACAAATTGTTAAGTTTTAGAATTTGTATTGAAGGCGTATAGTCCAAACATTGTCCTTAAGGTCATTCATATAGCCTTTAAGTAAGGTTTTCTCATTTGTAACCATGTCACGGTAGAATGAAATTTTAGTGTTCGCATCTAACCGAAATGCATAACCTATTCCAAGTGTGGTGTATTTTACATCGGCTTTGGTGAATTTTGATGCAATATCTTTCCCACCAGCATCTTTTCCAATTGAAGATACAATATCAGTTCCAGCTATTTGAGTGTTAGGATCGTAAAGATCATATTTAGCAACAATAGAGTGGCGACCAATACTATGAACAAAGTACACATAATAACCAGTTGTTTTGCGAAGATAGGATGCAGGATAGGATTTTACAGAGCTTGAAGTTACTGCACCTGTTGTTAAATTTGCAGTGTTTGTTACCTTTTCGCTATAAGTCGGCAATGTTAATGGACTAGTTGCATCGTTTGCTGATGCAGCCTGTTGACCAGTAGAAAATTCTCCTCTTAAAGTAGTTAAACCTATAGGGCTTTCGAAAGTTATTTGTAAATCGGCACCATATAGTTCGCGTTTTGCACGACTAAGTGAATCAACCACAATCGAGTACATATCCTTAATCCCCGCAATTTCGTCATATTTATACGATTTAGGCGACTGGTTTGCGTATCCACCATTATAATACGACAAATCGCCACTCACTTTTAATGTTTCACCCAAAAATGCTTTGCTAACATTCAAACGAGCTATTACATCTTTGTAATTGTCGAAATCGGTATTAATGGCAGTGCCCGAGAACAAACCAACGTCGAGTTTTACAAAATTTAAGCGAGATGTTTTTGGAGCTTGTAAGGTTAACATTACGCCTAAATCGCGTTCGTCCTTAAATAAAGTTTGGTTAAAACGAGTGCGCTCTGGGCTTTCGCGTAAGCTGCTCGAATACTCAATTTCGTAACCCCACGGGCGATTAAATACACCACCTGTTAATGTTAAGCTCTTTAAAAATGGTTCGGTAAATTTAGCGTAAACATCTTTTGTTTTGAATCCACTTTCGGTAATATCGAACTGAACCACGTATTGGCTCCAGCTATTGCTGCTATATGCAAATTTTAAACGACCGCGACGAACGCCAAACCGTTTGTCAACACCTGGTAAAAAGTTGCCCCCTGCATAAGATTGAATACTAGCTGAATCGGCAAATTGAGATTGAAACTGAAAATAACCCGAAACTTTTAGATTTTTAAGTAACCCTAAATCACTTTGAATTTTTTCGACTGTTCCAGGAATAGTATCTGGCGCTTCCTGAGCAAATATGCTCGTTGCAAGCAGCGAACTTGCTAACATTGATAATACTAAATAAGCTTTTTTCATAATTTAAATTGGTTTAATTGTTTCATTTATTTTATGATGCAAATAAACCTCTCAAATATTACTTGATTGTTTCCTTAGTATTATTAATAGGTTAAGAAAACATCGCTAATGTTAAGCGTATGTTAAATTGATTGGAAGATCTATAAGAATTTAACAATAAAATACTGGCAGTCAAAGGATTTGTGATTTAGACACCCAAAAAATTGGTATATTTCACAAAATTTATCATTATGATTATAGAAAGGACGAAGAGTGAAATTATTTTTCGTTTGCCTGCAGATATTAAGATATACGAACTTCAGGAACAAACGGATTGGTTCAGGTATTTGGAAGTTACCCGAAAAAGAAGAGCCACGCAGGATGATGCTGACAATTTGGTTCGCCATATTAAAAAAGGTAGATGGGCAAGAAGAAAAGCACAACTAAACGCTAAATGAGAGTAGCTGTTCATACAAATATTGCTTTTAGCTATTTTCGGCAGCATAACTACTTCACAGAAATTATACAAAAAAAATTGTCGTAACGGCTATTTGACGTCAGCTAACGAATTAATTTTCAAGTCGTTAATTAATTCGTCTTTGGTTCCATTGTAGTTAACGTGTATTTTGGTGCGTTTGTTGGGCAATAAGTCGAAGCCATTATCGGCAAAGAAACAACCTTTTTTGCTGGTTTTTAAGAAGATATTCTTAGCCAATACATCCGATTTTAATATTAGGTTGTATCCATTAATAGCCTCATTAATAACTATATAAATTTTTTCTTTTGGTAGAATTAGGTTTTTCGATTCCGTAAAATATAATATATTCTGCGACAACGTTTTAGTAGGTTGGTTTAACTGAACCACTAAACAACAAGCTTGTTTATTGGCATTTTGCAAAACAACAACTTCATTTAACGATAAAATTACCGACGAAGTGTTTGCCTTTATTTTTACAGGTATTTGATTAACATATAAGTCGTTATCATAAAAATCGATAAGTTTTACAAGAAGTATGGCTTCGGTATCTTTTTGCAAATCGCTAACAATGTGAATATTAATTCTATTGCTCTCCGAAACCGGAACAACTAAAATGGGCGAAAAAGCATCGCGAACTGCATAATGAGCCAATTTCCATTTTCCATTTTCGGCAATTGTTGAATTAGATACGTAATCAATGCTGTCGTTTAATTGACATAATATTGCATCCATTATTTTAGGCATTGCCAATCGTCGGTTTTCAATGTAATTTTTAAGACTTTCGGCCTGTTTAAGCTGATTGAGATACTGTTGAGTATTTGTGCCACTATTTTTATTTACAGCAATCGATTGAATATTTTCGTTGCACAATAAATTATTAATAAGATCGTTATCTTTATTTTTGGTTGCAATTACACAGGCATGATTTTGAAGTTGTATGTCGTCGATAATCGAATTCGCAGTGGTAGCATTGGGCCAAACCAAAATGCCATTTTCATCGCAAAGGTCATAAAACAAATCGTCGACAAGTAAATTATCTCCTAAAAACCTAATAATGTTCATATTAGCATCTTTAGCTGTTTCAATTATTTGCTTGGTGCTTTGGAGATCTGTTTTCGACGATAAATTATTGTATGGTAAATAATTAACACCTTTTAAAAAAATTGGAATACTGTTAATCTTAAAATAGTTGCTTGATTTTAATGACGTTACACTATTCACATATTCTAATTGTTTAATGCCCAACTTGTATTGCTTTTCGTGTACAATTGTTTTCCCTTGCTTAAGCCGAAACGTTAAATTGTATAAATGCGGTTTGCCTAAACCGTTTGGCATCCAAAGCTTTGGTTTATTAATAGAAAATAAGACACTTGACGAATTTTTGCCCTTTTTTAGAGACATTTCGCCTGTAACTTTTGTGAGCAAATTGTTGTTTATAATTAGCTCGTAATTAACTATTTGATCGATGCTAGATTCAATTTTGTAACCAATTTTATACTCAGCCGATTTTTCGGAAATGTGTATAGGTAAGTAATTTAAACCTAATATTTTTACCGACGACCACGCCTGCAATTTAATATTTCTTAAAATATCGATATTTATAAGATGTTGAAACTGTTTCGAATATGCTTTTTCGGATTTATCGAAAACTATACGTAAAACATTGTTTCTAAACTTCAAAACACTATTGCAATTTATTGTATAATAAGTTGTTACAGAGTCGGGATTTAGTAAGAGTGAATCGTTTAAAAACACTTTTGCGCTTTTAATTAACCAATTAAGGTTTAATTCAATGGTATTGTATTTAAAAATAAGAGTATCAATATCGAACGATGTTTGATACTCAATACTATAATTATTAGACTGTTGCGTAGATAAGTTTTCTTGCGTAGTCCAAGCACTATCGCCAACTTTTCGAAATTTCCAACTATCGGAAATAGCTTTTTCGTAAAACATTTCGTTATCGCCCGAATTACACGAAAAAAATGTAAATATGATAGTTAGAATACTTATTGTTTTTACCAACTGCTTCGCCATAATTTATTCATATACGATTTAAATTGATTTTTAAAGTAGCGAACTTTTTGCTTTGCACAGCCATTTGTAAACACTTGCATTTATCTACGAAAGCTATCGCCGATAAACTCCAGTGCGTCGGCAATGCCTGTGCGCCAGTATGTCCAATTATGGTCGCCATTTCTCACACGGTATTCGTGAGGAATGTTTAAGTCGCGCATTAACGTATGCAAAGCCGAGTTTCCTTTGAATAAGAAGTCGTCGTCGCCACAATCGATGTAATATCGCACATTGTTTTTTTCTTTCTCAGGAATTTGTTTTACTAAATTCAGCACATCATTATTTTTCCAATGTACTGATATTCTGTCATTACCAAGCAGATTGTTTCCGTAAATATTGCCAAACCGAATTTTATAGGTTTCGTTATTCATAGTTTCCATTTCGTTGTCGGTAAACACAGCAGCACTAAAAGGTGCGCAAACCGCAAACATTTCGGGATGATGCAAAGTGTAAATTAATGAGCCGTACCCTCCCATCGACAGTCCGCAAATTGCTCGAAATTCCTTTTTTGCCCTTATTCGGTAGGTTGCTTCAATGGTTGGGATAAATTCCTTGAAAAACATGTCTTCGTATGGATTAATACCTTTATAATCATTTACATACCAAGTTACTTCGGCATCGGGCATTACAATAATCATAGGCGGAATTTTACGATCGGCAATGGCTTTATCGGCAGCAAAGTTTACTTCGCCAAACTGTATCCAACCCCACTGATTATCGGAGAATCCATGCAATAAATATACAACGGGATAACTTCTATTCGACGTTTCATAATCGGGCGGTAAATAAACCGAATAGCGAACTTCCTTTTTCAATAAGTTGCTTTTAATGTTTAGGTTATCAACAACATTGCCTGTTGGTATCTGCGCAATTGTTATAGCAAAGAAAATGTTGACAACTAGAGCAGATAGAATTAATTTCTTCATAATATGTAATTTATCGATTAATAAATATAGTTTAATTTTTTAAATTCAATTTAAAATAGCGCTTAAGTAAAACTTTGGTTTGATATTGTAAATACTAATACCTTGCCTCGAAAATTGAGAAATATGCAATTTGTCCAACCGAAATTGAAACATTATCGACATGAGCTAATGAATGCCTTCCTTTAATCCATTTCACAAACTCAATCAATTCTATATCAACCCCTTCAGCTTCAATATAAACTGAACCATCAAACTCATTTTTAACATAACCTTTAATTCCCAAATATCGTGCTTGGCGGTTTACCGAATTCCTAAAGCCAACTCCCTGAACGCGGCCAGTTACTGTAATGTTGTAATGCTTCATTTGTATTGATAATGAGTGCAAATTAAGGTTAAATTTGTAAATTTATAAATAATGATACTCAAATCACAATTTCAAGCTACCAAAACTATATTAAGTCACAAAGTGTTAGATAAAATTACTATAGCTAACACACTGAAAATCTGAAAATTTGTAACCTTTTAGCAGTTTGTAGTGTATACATACAAAAATTTTATAGATTTGTAAACCCTTTACCTACACTATTTTAAACTAAAAAACATGGCTTTCATAAAGTTTTACTCCTTCAGGATTAGGCTAATATCCTTATTTTCAATATTATTTATACCCTTATTTGCAATAATAATATATTATACGGCTGAACAAAAATCAAAAGCAAGCGAACAGGCTTCTAATAAAGTTTTATGGGTTGCCCAAGCACTGGCCAACCAACAGCAATATGTTGAAAGTAACACAAAGCAATTACTTACAATATTAAGTCAAATTACTGAGATAAAGAACATTGACACCCTTTATACAAGCCAATTATTTTCTTCAATACTAAATCAGAATCCGCAGTATGCGTCATTACTTTTGTTAGATACAAATGGCAATATTATAGCTTCTGGCATATATAACAACAAGATAAACGTTAGCAAGCGAAAATATTTTACCGAAGTTGTTAAAAACAGAAGGTTTTCAATTGGGGAGTTTGTTTACAGTAGATTGTCGAAAAAGCCTGAAATTCATTTTGCATTACCTATTTTAAATTCCGACAGTTCATTACGCGCTGTATTAGTTACCTCAATAGATCTTAATAACTATGGAAGTTTAATCAAATTACCTCAATTATCCGACGACATTACATATAAGTTCACCGACATAAATGGTGCTATATTATACCATTCGCCCAATATTGCAGTTGCAAAAGGCAGTAACGAGCGAAAAGACATTTTGTTGAAATATTCGAAATCAACATCAACAAATACATTCGTTTCGATTGATAATGATGGAATTGCACGTTTGTGTGGTTTAGTGCGATTGAAAAATCAATCAAACAACACATATATGAATATATATGCAGGCATTCCCGAAAAATTGGTTTACGCAGATTATCATAAAACACTATATATCATTACAATAGTTGTAGTTGTAGTTTTTGTATTACTTCTCGCTTTGGCTTATTTTTTTAGTACGAAATACATTATAAAACCTATCGATCAGCTTTTAAAATCGGCCGATTTAATATCGGAAGGTAATTTAGAAACGCATACAGGGATAATCAAATCGACTAGCGAGTTAGGTGAACTTGGCACTGCTATCTACCAAATGACTGCTAAGCTTCGCGAAAGAGATTTGGAGCAAAAGAAAGTTGAAAAGGACTTAAGGAAACTTAAGGAACGATTTGAACTTGCAATTAATTCGGCAAATATTGGAATTTGGGACTGGCACATACGCAAAAACACCTTAGTGTGGGATAAAAATATGTTTGAATTGTACAATGTTGACGCAGAAAAATTCGACTATAATATTGAAAATTGGTATCAACTTATATACCCATCCGACCTCGACAAATTTACCGAGCAACTATCGGCAGCTATTAAATTGAAGCAACCATTTCGCAACGAATTTCGAATAAAGCATCCAAAGTTCGGCATAAAGAATATTAGAATTTTTGCCGATGTAATTCTAGATAAGCAACTTAACACTGTTCGCTTAATTGGCGTTAACTGGGATATTACTGAGCGTAAAGCACTTGAAAAACAACTACATGAAGCCAAGGAAAAGGTAGAAACTAACTTTAAACTAAAATCGGCTAATCTTGCAAATATAAGCCACGAAATACGTACGCCAATACATGGTATCATAGGGTTTTCGCAAATACTGAAAAGTGCTGATGTAACTCGCGATGAATTAATTCAGTATTTAAATATTATTGAGGAAAGTGGGAATAAATTAATGCTTACTATGTCGAATATAATTGATTTTCAGCTAATTGAAGCTGGTCAATTGCAGTTAATTCGTACGGAGTCGTCAATAGCGGAAATTTTAAGCGATGTGTACCAAACTGTAATTCGAAACACAAGCACAATCAATCCTACTCAGCAAATATTTCTGGATACCAATAACGAAAATATTTATTTAAGTATCGATAAACAGCGTGTTTCTCAGATACTTGTAACAATAATCGATCACCTTAAGAACATTAGTGACGATTGCGATTTACACCTTGGCTGGGAAATTGATCCCAATTCGTTAATTTGTTATATTACAATAACCACCGATAACACCGAAAATATACAGAGTCGTTTATTTGAAATTGATAGCGCGAAATTAATTACAAGTCAGAATAATTTAGCTGGCTTAAGTTTGGCGCTCAGTAATTGTTTAGCCGAATACATGGGTGGAAAAATTTGGACAGATTCCCGCGACAATATCTTCAGGATAAATTTAAGTTTACCAATTGAATGCAACGAAGTGCTTGTTAAACAAAATGCCTACCATGGTCGCTTTTTAGCTTGAAGCCAGCATTTCGCTTGATGCCAAGTACTTATCGATTGTAGATAATAACAGTTTATGGCTAATTGGCTTAGTCATATAATCGTTGCAGCCAGCATTTATGCACTTACTTCTATCTTCCGACAATGCATATGCTGTTTGCGCAATAATAGGAATACTCTGGCTGATTTCTCGTATTTTTTTTGTAGCTTCAATTCCGTCCATATCGGGCATCTTCATATCCATTAAAATTAAGCAAATATCATCGTTTTGTTCAAACTGCTTAATGGCATCAACGCCTGTCTTTGCCCAAAGTAGCTTAGCTTTAGTGCTTTCCAGAATGGCCTCGATAAAAATATAGTTATTTTCTTCGTCCTCTGCTATTAAAATTGTTTTGCTATCCCAATCGTAGTTCATCATTTTAAGCAATAATTAAGCTATAGTTATTAATTAAAGTATCAAATATAATCGAAAATTTGATGGCGCGAATATATGCATGAAAATTATTATTACAAAGCTTTACAGGATAATAATCAGATAATTTTACACAATCTAACAGTTTTTAATGACTAATATATTTGTTTTTACAACCAATTATTTGTTTAAAATGTCGATTAACACAATAGACACAGGGTTAAGCGACATTTTACCTTACAAAAAAATCAAACCGCTTTCTAATATTTATTTTGAGTGGAAAAGTTAGGCTTTCTGATGGAGTAAAATAGCTGGTAAAATTATCAAAACCCTGCTTTTTAAAAGAGCAAAGGGTTTATACAACACCACGAAATACGGTTTAATTAAGCCAAACTCGATAAAAAAGGCTAAATTTGAGAGGTGCAATTTATACATCTTCAACAATCTATGGAAATACTTTTATCGGCATTAGCTTTAGGCTTAATGGGCAGTTTTCACTGCGTTGGCATGTGCGGGCCCATCGCGCTAAGCCTGCCCTTACGTGGAAATGGGTTTGCTCCAAAGCTCGCTAGTGGTATATTATACAACGTTGGAAGGTCGCTCGGCTACGGAGCCATGGGAGCAGCGTTTGGTTTCATTGGGCAAGGTTTTCAAATGTTGGGTTTTCAACGATGGGTTTCAATTGCTATGGGCACTTTAATGATAATTGCAATAATATTGCCTGCTGTTTTTCGGAAACTTTCGCTCGGTAAAGTAGATGTATTTCTAGGGCATGTGCGTAAAGCTATAAAACGCATTTTCAAAGTACGCTCGTACGGAAGTCTATTTCTTATTGGTGTACTTAATAGCCTATTACCTTGTGGGTTAGTGTATTTGGCAATAGCTGGTTCAATTGGCGTTGGAAATGCATTTATGGGCTTTATGTATATGATATTGTTTGGTTTAGGAACAATTCCGATGATGCTGGCAGTAACATTTATGGGAAATATAATAAGTGTAACGGTACGTAATAAAATTAATAAAATTATACCTTACGTTGTGGTTTTTATTGGCATAGTGTTTATTCTTAGGGGATTATGTTTAGGAATACCATATTTAAGTCCGCCAATTGAAAAATTATCTCCAAACATACAAATGAATGGAATGGATACCAAAAATAGCCATGATGAATCGTGCTGTACTAAAAAATGAAATATTTACAACCTTATTGATTGTAAATACATCGGTAAACTACTATGATGTAAGTATTTAGTTTAAAACTACTGTCTTATGAAGCATGTTTATAACAACACTCAAACCAATGCATACTTTGCAGTGCAAACTATAGCCGATTTCGTTTCTGAAATAGATTATTCGAAGCCTCAAAAATGGTTTACAGTATTAATAATAAACACACTTAAAGGCAACCTATTAATTGATAATAGCTTAGCAGCAATTCATTTCCAAGTGCAACTTTTATAACCCCAAATCAACTATTTTTACTAACCGATAGTGCAAATTGTCAAGGTTTTGCAATATCGTTTAACGCTGAGTTTTACTGTATCGAATTGCACGACAGTGAGGTTTCGTGCAATGGGTTACTTTTTGTAAATAATTATTCGGTGGTTCAAATTAAGCTCGATGAACAGCAGCATGTTGTTTATAACCATACTGTTAGTGAGATGGTTGCAGAATTTAATCAAAGTGATCCTTTGCAAGCCGAAATGCTAAAAAACTTGCTCAAAAACTTGTTAATTCGTTCGAATCGGTTATTTCGATCGCAAAATACAATAGGCGAGATAGATGACGCAAATATTGATTTCGCGCGTAAATTTAGCGAATTGGTTGAAAAAAATTTCATTAATACCAAACAAGTTGATGCTTACGCCGAAAATGATGGGGCTTGCGCCAGCTTCGCTAACCAAAAAACTTCAAAAATTTGGTATCGAGTCGCCATCGCGAATAATTAAGAACCGAATAATTACCGAGGCTAAGCGCCTACTGCTATATACCGATAAGTCGATAAAGGAAATTTCGTTCTTAATAGGATACGACGATCAACATTATTTTAGTCGCTTGTTTGCCAAGGAGGCTGGTGTTTCGCCGAGCGATTACAAAAAAAGCGTCCATAAAAATTAATTAGTGTCCGGCTGTAAAGTAATAATAAATGAAATAACAGGCGAAACCTTATCTAAAACAACAGATTATAAGCTTATTGCCGCGCATAAGCGAATTCCAAATGTAAAGGTTGCGTATGTGGCAGTATATTACGTATGGACACTAATTGCTTCCAATTTGTCCATCAATATAGAAAGTATATCCATTTTTAGCGAACCAGCCTTGCGGTATCTTTGTTTCATAATTAACTTAAAAACAAAAATTATGAAACCGAATAATAATTATCTTGTATCGTTTTGTATTTCAAGCACTAAGGTGCTAACATTACTTTTATTTGTTGCTCTAGTTTTTAGTTCGTGCAAAAAGGACGAAGATGCTATTACACCTTTAACTGAAGGTAAAGCCCCTGATTTTACGCTTAATTCGCTGGATGGTAGTTCTGTAAAGCTTTCAGATTTATCTAACAAAGTTGTGGTTTTGTTTTTCTTCGGCAACAGTTGTCCGTCGTGTAAATCAGCCGCCCCAAGCGTGGAAAGCATACTTAATATTCCTTTAAAATCGCGTAACGATTACATGATTATTGGTATCGACCAGTGGAATGGTAACTCGGCATCGGTACAAAGCTTTAAAACCTCAACCGGCGTAGCGTTTCCGTTACTTTTAAATGGTGCAAGTGTTTCTGCCGAATATAAAACTACCTACGACAGGCTTGTAGTAATTGATAAGAATGGAAACATAGTATTCTCAGGCACACAAGGTGCTGCCGCCGATTTGGCAACCGTAAAACAAAAGGTTGAAATGCTGTTGGGCGCTCCAATAATATTGCCACCTACTGATACCACAACCTCAGTTAAAGGCGATGCTCCAGATTTCTCGCTAACTTCTATTTCAGATAGCGTTTTTAAGCTGTCGGCCAATAAAAACAAGGTAGTTGTGTTATTTTTCTTCGGAAACAGTTGTCCTTCATGCAAATCAGCCGCGCCTAGTGTAGAAAGCATGCTTAATACCCCTTACAAATCGCGTAACGATTACATTATTGTTGGCATCGACCAGTGGAATGGTAACTCGGCATCGGTACAAAGCTTTAAAACCTCTACAGGCGTAGCGTTTCTGTTACTTTTAAATGGTGCAAGCGTTTCTGCCGAATATAAAACTACATACGATAGGCTAGTTGTAATAGACAAAAGCGGAAACATAGCTTTCTCGGGCAAACAAGGTGCTGCAAGCGATATTGCTACCGTAAAACAAAAAGTAGATATGTTATTAGCAAACTAGTTTAATGCTTTTTTTCTCCCGATAGTGTATAT
>JANYAP010000202.1 GCA_025361285.1 Bacteroidales bacterium
TTCATTAATTAACTGGCTTTGTTCCGTTGAAGGCAAGTTACGTATCGCTGATATTATTTGTTGATAGTTCATTGCAATTATTTTTGACTAAGATATGGAATAAATTTAAATATTACAACGCTATATTAAACTACAGCCATACAAATCCCTGTGGTTTTAACCTAACAAATAATCAGTTATTTTGCTGTAAATCAAATAAATAACTAAGTTTTAACCGAAGTATTGCAAATGATATCAAGAAAAAATAGGACTTTGAGATAAATACCCTCCGAGAATGAGTTTATTTAGTACGTGTCACAATTTTTGTCACTAAATGCCCCGTTTGATATTGATTTTTGTCCGACAGACATAGGAAATTAACATTTATTAACCATAATTAACAAACGAAGAAGGTGAATTATTTCCGTTTAGCAAAAAACATACTCAAAAATTGATAAAAGCAATCAAAAAATTAGGACTTTTAGACAAACTGATTTTTCCCAAATTCGTATTTTTCGCTAAATAGTTTCAAAATATATTTCAGGAAATGTTTTAACATTTTTTTTAGGCATAAGTTATACATTAAGGTTGTACAAATAGACGCGATCAAAAATGAACCTACTGAAAGTTGCGGAGGAGAAACACCTGGTTCTTTTATCCTAGCGTATTCATTAATGATACTGGGTAAATAATCTGGAACGCTTTTTATTCGCATTAGTTCCTTAAGAATATGTTGAGCCATACATAACTCAAAACCTCTATAATCCGTTTGTAATTCAGTTAGTTTTCGGCTGTGTTGGTCAATTACAATCACACCTCCTCCCCAGCCCAAATTGAGCGGATGCAATACCGGGATATTCGCGCCACAGCAAATTTCATCAAACAAAAATGGAATGTCAGAGGTGAAATCAATTGTATAAACGTGTATGCCACAGTTTGGCATATACGAGCTTAGATCAAAAGTCAATTTGTCCTCTGGAGAATTAATATTTGAATTTAATCTTGAATATTTATACAAAAAAGAGGCTGTCTCGACCTTTTGAGACAGCCTCTCCTATCTGTTTTACTATAGTTATATTATTTCAATACTTAGAATAAATCTTTTAACTTACTTAGTTCTTAATAAACGAATGGCTCTCTTGTCCTTTGCCTTCGTTTATTATAATCTGATAAGTGCCAATTTTAAGTGCGGAAATATTCAATGACGCATTTGGTATTTCTTTACCATAGACTTTGTTCATATATGTAATTCCATTGTTATCAATAATTTTTATCGATTTTATATTCCGTGGTTTTGGACTCGTTGCAGCTAATGATAGCGACGTTATTTCAGGACTTTGAGTTATGCTGATTTCTGATACTGCTGGGTTTGGATAAACCATGTAGTAATAACAGGGATCCTCAGATACCTCTGCATGGCGTAATTCAGATGTTCCACAACCATTTACCATTTCTACATCAACATAGTAAACATGACCACAGTTATCCAATTGACGATTAAAAACCTGAAGGGTACTTGTCGTGTTGCGAATTAAAACACCATCCAAATACCAATTATAAGAAGTAGCAGAAATCATTCCATCAATAGAAGCGGTAAAACGGCTTGGTGGTGCATCAAAATCAATAGATATAGCACCAGGTTTGGGCTTACCTGCGTCAACGGCATAAGTATAGGATGCCACTCCACAGCCTGAATTTATTGTGGCTTTAATCCAACTGGGAACGTTGTCGGTAGCTTTAAATGTTGCTGAGCTCCCGGATGACGAATAGAGGCTAAGACCTGGCCCTGGAACCCATTCAAGACTGCATCCTGAAGGTACGTTTGTTACTGTGAGCATTGTACCTGATGAACAAATGGATTGACTACCAGAAATTGTTGGAACTGGTACTGTTAAAGTTGAAACAGAAAGAGTATTTCCGGCGTCGGAACCAAGACCCGAACTGTTGTATGCGACAACATAAAATTTGTAAACTGTAGCGGAAGTTAATCCATTAACTACATATGAAGGATTTGTGGTTGTTGTAATCAAAACAGGTGTTGAAGGCGTAGCATCATACAACTTATAAGAAGTTGCTCCACTTGAAGCTGTCCAGTTGAGAGTAATATTACAAAAACCTTGCACACTGGAAGACATTGTTGGCGCTGCTGGTGCGGTTGCTACCACTATTTCTTTGGCGTTCGTGTTTCCTGCTATATCGGTGGCGGTTACACTTACCTTGTAATTTACGTTTCCTGTTAAATTTTGGAAGGTATAATAATTATTTGAAGTTGCATTTATGGTCTGAGTCTCTTTAACCGAGTTGTCCGGATTTTTTAAGGTAACCGTATAGCTTTTTATCCCCGAGATACCCGAAGAAGGTTTTTTTGTAGTATAAGTATTTGACATAGCATCGTAACTGCTCCACCCTGAAACATAAATCTTGCCGCTTGAAGGTATGGCAGAAAATGTTGGGAGTTGAGGCACCGAATTATCTACTGTAACTACCTGAGTGGTATAAGTAAACGAATGATTATAATTGGAACTGTCATACGCGTTAAAAGATAAAGGCATTGAGTACTCTCCTTCGCTTGTGTTTGCAGGAATGGTTAGTGTGATCAGAAAGTTAACGCTTTGCTGGGGAGTAATCGTTTGGTTGTTATTATCGATAGCAACCCACGCGGCAGGTATTCCCATGTTATTTTTATTGATGCCCACATTGCAGTTACCAGTCCAAATATTTTTAACGTTTATTTGAAACTGGATACTGGCGCCTGATTTGAGCGGCTGGATGTAGCCAGAACATCCATCTGTAGAGGAAATTGATACTGTAAAATCTGCGGCCCAAACTTTCGGAGCCATGAGAAAGAGAAGCATGGTGGTTAAAACAATTGAATAAATTTTGTTCATTTGAGGTAGTTTTAATTTTTCCCTACTCTGGGTTACGCTTTTCGGGACCCGCGTTTTATTCTTTAATGCAACGAATCGAATATCCATTGACTTTAAAATTCATTCCTTTATACATATAAGTGTCTCTGGTATATAAGTATAGAAATGGAGCAGATACTTCTGAATATAATGATGATGTCCAAAATGAGGCGTAAATACCAAATGGAAACGGGTAACCTCCTTTAAAAAGGCGCCACTGCCCGGGCAATGCCGTAAAGCCACTGCTGTTGTCGGCGTTATTGGGTCCATCCCAGTGCAAAATTCCGGTTTCCTTTAAGTGTTTTGAGGCGATGGTATCGCCGCCAAGGGTTTCTATAAGTATTTCCCAATCAATGACATCAGCTACCCGCCACCCGCTAGGGGCAATATTTTTCGGGTTTTGTGTTACATACCAGTTGTAAAGCCTGCCATAGGTGGCAATCGCAGTAAGGTCTTCTGTATTGTTATAGTTACAATATGCTCCTTCTATTTGGGCAGCCCATTGGGTGGTGTCCTTAATGTTTGGTATGGCTTCGCCGTTACGGTAATGTGTAGCCCGCAGGTTTTCGGCCATCCAAACTTGATCGCCTATTTTTATGGTCTTATAGGTATTCCCGTCGAAGTCTGTTACTGATCCGTAACTTTTTGAGGGGTTAAAAACTGCTGTGGTCATCCCGTTTAATGGATTATCGGGCAGTATTGGTTCGGGCTTTCTACAGCCAATAATAAAAACCAATAATAGAAATGCAATCGAATACTTCCTGAGTACTTTTTTCATGTGTTTAATTTTGTGTCAGTTACAATATGTGATATCAATGTCGAAGACTTAGCATATATAAGTCCTTGAAAGATAGAAATAGACACCCACGCCTCCGCGTTGTTCCTTATCCATTAAGGCATAGGACCGAAAAGGTTTTTGGAGTCGATCGGATTCCCTCCACTTGAATACCTGCAGAGAATTTTTCCTGAGCTTGAACGGACAATTCTTTTTGTGCCAAATATATTCCTCAATTAAAACGGTTGACATAATTTCTTTTGTCAATTCTTTTCTGTCTTACCAATGTTAACCCAAATGATATCAAGGAAAAATAGGACTATGAGATAAATATCCCCCGAGAATGAGTTTATTTAGTATCTGTCACAATTTTTGTTACTAATTGCTTGGTTTTAATATTGATTCTTACCCGGCAGATACAGGAAATTAACACTTATTAACTATAATTAACAAACGAAGAGGGTGAATTATTTCTGTTTAGCAAAAAATATACTCGAAAACTGATAAAAGCAATCTGAAAATTAGGACTTTTAGACAAACTGATTTTTCTCAAATTCGTATTTTTCGCTAAACAGTTTCAAAATATATTTCAGGACACTGGTGTCTATTAAAAAATGTTAATCCAATTTGAAGTCCATATGCAGTTGGAAATCGTTATCATCACAGGCCTTATTTGCCCTATGAGCCAAGAGTTCTTGAATGGGATCCTTGACCAGAAGGGAATTGCCAAGGAT
>JANYAP010000009.1 GCA_025361285.1 Bacteroidales bacterium
AACACAGTGTAACAACACGTTAATGCTAGAACGATTTATATGCATGTTTGCAATAAACCCAAACACGCAAAAAAATCAAAAAATTGTCAACGAACTATTGAATTATGGCAAAATTGCCGCTTAAAACTTAACGAACTATTGTAGTAACACTATTTATAATAAACCGTTAGCTGTAAATACCAAATTTTGCGCTATCAATCATTTGCGCTATTCTAATAAGTTTTGTACACTTGCTATTAAATTGTAATATTATGATTGTAAAGCAGATATATAATACTAACAATAAGACGCAGTTGATGATTAACCTTCCTGATACGTTTAGACAAAAAAGACGCATTCTTGTTGTTTTAGATGATTCTATTGACATTAAAACTGAAAAGCTTGACTTATTAAAAAATGCTTCCACAGACCCACTATTTCTTGCTGATATAGATTCTGTTTCAAGGGATTTTAGAAACGTTGATTCAGAACTCTTATGAGATATAAAAAGTTGACAATTTGGAGAGCAAATTTAGACCCAGTTTTTGGTTCTGAGCAAGGTTTAACAAGACCAGTTTTAATTCTAAGCGACGCTCAATAAATGATTTGATAAATACATTAAACGTCCTTCCAATAACAACTAGAAAGAGTGGTAGAATTATTTATCCAAGCGATAATGCAACACACCGTAATCCCTTGCTGGACTTAGCTGAAACTGCCCCGAACTTTTTATTGTTAATCTCAATATAAAACCATAATATTGCACTTTGTTTTTATTTAAATTAAATATAAATAACAGGCAATAATCGAATGAAGTTATCTGATTTGCATACTGGCGATTATGCTATAATTACAAAGGTTCAAGGTATTGGGGCTTTCCGGAAACGGATTATGGAAATGGGCTTTGTTAAGGGCAAGAAAGTGTTTGTAGTAAAAAATGCGCCTTTACGAGACCCAGTAGAATACAGTATTATGGGTTACGAAGTTTCGCTTCGACGTTCCGAAGCCTCTCTAATTGAAGTTATTACCGAAGAAGAAGCCCGCCTGCTCGATACCGATATAATTAATGGGTCGTTTAATGGCGTTTTTACCGAAGAAAGGCTTCGCAAAACAGCTTTAGACCGCGGCAAAACCATTGAAGTAGCAATGGTTGGAAACCCTAATGCAGGCAAAACCACCATTTTCAACGTTGCATCAAAATCGAACGAGCACGTAGGCAATTACGCTGGCGTTACCGTCGATTCGAAAACCGCAACCGTTAAGTATAAGGGATATACAATTAATATTACCGACTTGCCCGGAACGTATTCACTTACAGCATATTCCCCCGAAGAAGTTTTTGTTCGTAAGTTTATTGCCAATAATCACCCCGATGTAATTGTAAATGTGGTAGATGCCTCGAATTTGGAGCGTAATTTATACTTAACCACGCAACTAATCGATATGGACGTTAAGGTGGTTATAGCCCTTAATATGTTCGATGAACTACTAGAACGAAAACATACATTTGATTATCAGAGCCTTGGCAAAATGATTGGAATACCATTTATTCCAACCGTAGGATCGAAAGGAACAGGAATAACCGATTTATTCGACCGTATAATTAACATTTATAGCGATAAAGATAAAACACAAAGGCATGTTCATATTAATTATGGCGCCGATGTTGAAAAATCGATTTTACGATTGCGATCGAAAATAAAAGACCAAATAAATCAGGATATTACGCTAAATTTTTCATCGCGTTTTTTGGCAGTTAAAATGCTCGAAAACGACTTGGAAGTACATAAAACCCTTGTGCTATGTAATAATTATACCGACATTAAAAGCGTTGCATCTCACGAACAAAAAAGATTAGAATCGTTATTAGATGTTGACAGTGAAACAATTATAACCGACGCAAAATATGGCTTCATTTCCGGTGCATTAAAAGAAACCTATAAGGGTAATAAATTTAATGGAATGCATCGTTCGGTGCTAATCGACAATATTTTAACTCATAAACATTGGGGATTTCCAATCTTCTTGTTTTTTCTTTGGCTGATGTTCGAAGTAACTTTTTCGCTGGGGCATTACCCTATGAATTGGATTGACGAAGGGGTATTGCTGGTTAACAACGCATTACACCAATTTTTTCCCAATGGCTCGCTAAAAGATTTACTTATCGACGGCATTTTGGGCGGCGTAGGTGGAGTTCTGGTTTTTCTGCCCAATATTCTCATACTTTTCTTCTTTATTTCATTAATGGAAGATACTGGCTACATGGCTCGAGCGGTATTTATTATGGACAAATTAATGCACAAAATAGGGCTCCATGGCAAATCGTTTATTCCGCTTATTATGGGTTTCGGCTGCAACGTACCAGCTATTATGGCCACTCGAACCATCGAAAACCCTAAGAGTAGGCTAATTACAATGCTCATAAACCCATTTTTTTCGTGTAGTGCCCGATTGCCTGTATATGTGCTAATTATATCGGCATTTGCACCCAAATATCCAGGCGCGTTATTGTTTCTTATTTATATTATGGGAATAGTTGTAGCAATTGTTATGGCTCTCATATTCAAGAAATTACTTTTGCGAAAATGTGAAGTACCTTTCGTTATGGAACTTCCGCCATATCGATTTCCAAATTTTCGAACTACTATGCTTCACATGTGGAATAAAGGCGAGCAGTACGTTTTAAAAATGGGCGGGGTTATACTTACTGCATCGGTAATTATATGGGCATTAGGCTATTTCCCTCGTTATTCGGAGTTGTCGAAGGATTACGATTTAAAAATTACACAAATTACTTCACAGTATAATGAGCAAATTTTACAAACAAAAAATGCGACCGACAAGACCGATCTTATACAAAAGCAAACCAGTGCAATAGAAAGCATTAACCATGAGAAGGATGCCGACCGACAAAAAAACTCGTACATAGGCCGCATAGGTCAATTTATTGAGCCTGTAATGGCTCCGTTGGGTTTCGATTGGCGTATGAGTGTAAGTTTACTTTCGGGAGTGGCTGCTAAAGAGATAATTATTAGCACAATGGCTATTTTATACCAGGTGGAAAGCGGCAACGATATAAATCAGAAACTTATACAACGCTTGCGCGAAAGTAAGTATCAATCGGGCATTAACAAAGGCGAATTGATATTTACACCACGTGTAGCATTATCGTTTTTGGCGTTTGTGCTACTATATTTCCCTTGTATAGCTGTAATAACGGCTATTGGTCGCGAAAGTGGAAAATGGAAATTTGCCCTGTTTACTGCAATATACACAACAACAATTGCATGGCTTTTTGCGTTTATAATATATCAGGCAGGAAAATTGTTTTTTTAATATTTACTTATGATTCAAGATATTATAGTAATTTTTATTATTTTAGCTACCTTAGTTAAGGTGAGCTACAATTTATTTAATATAATATATTCGAAGCCACAAAACTCGCTAACATGCGGAGGATGTAGCCAATGCGAGCTAAAAAAGTCGTTGGTTAGTAATGTGTAGGAAATAAGTTCCTACAAGGCGCGCAAAATTTTAATACCGGAGCTCACTACAGTAAATGAGAACTTAGCGAAGCGATTTAACGAACACTGTTAAAATTAACAGAATTGTGAGTAATTTATTTTTTTTGCAGCAACGCAGTAGGAGCTTATTTTATACATATTACTTAGCCATGCACATTAATAATCAAGCTTATATCGATATTCATACCCATACGCTTGCAACAGATTCAAATATTGCAGTTTACAACAACATATCGAACGAAACACTTCCCGAATTACCTCCTAACACCTTTATTTCAATTGGCATACACCCTTGGTATTTAAACGATTGGGAATTACAGGCCGAAAATATCATTCAAAACATTTATAATGAAAATGTTATCGCAATAGGCGAATGCGGTTTCGACAAGTATTCTAAGTTTTCGATGAAACTTCAGGAAATAGCCTTCAGATACCAGATTGAGATTGCCGAGCATTACAAAAAACCACTTATAATACATTGTGTTAAAGCGTTTAACGAACTATTTCAAATCCGAAAAGCTACTAAATGTACAATGCCGTGGGTTATTCATGGCTTTACGGCAAGCAAGGAAATTGCATTAAAATGTGCGTCGGAAGGAATGTTTTTATCGTTTGGTAAACAGCTATTTACCGAAAACACTCGCACCATTAATGTAGCAAAAACCATATCGTTACAAAATGTTTTATTGGAAACCGACACAAGTGAATTGAGTATTTCCGATATTTACGCGCAGCTATCGAACATTCGGCAACTTAGCACCGATGAACTTAAACGAACTATTGCCGACAATTTTAATAGATGTTTTAATTCTCAGTACTAAGTACTGAGTACTAAGTACTAAGAATATGAATCACCCAAACTGGCTTTCGCGCACTAGTCTTTTAATGGGAGAACAAAAACTCGATAAACTTCGTCAATCGCACGTATTGGTAGTTGGGTTGGGCGGTGTGGGTGCGTATGCAGCCGAGCTTATATGCCGCGCGGGAGTTGGTAAAATTACGATTGTGGATGGCGACGTGGTTCAACCTACAAACCGAAACCGCCAATTGGTAGCACTAACAAGCACACATGGGCAACCCAAGGCATCGGTTTTAGCTGCCCGTTTGATGGATATAAACCCCGATTTGGAGCTTACCGCAATTAACCAATACCTTCGCGACGAGCCAATGATTGAGCTACTTAAAACACCTTTCAATTATGTTGTTGATGCTATAGACACCTTATCGCCAAAGACTTACCTAATATATCATAGCGTTTTAAATAGCCTGCGCATAGTTAGCTCCATGGGTTCGGGCGGCAAGTTCGATCCTGCTCAGGTTTGTATCGACGATATTTCGAAATCGTACAATTGCAAACTAGCAGCAACACTACGAAAACGACTACGAAAACTTGGCGTTAGCACTGGCGTGAAAGTGGTTTACTCCGCCGAGGATGTGCCTAAAGAAGTGGTTGTTTTAGACGAAACCGAACGTAATAAAAAATCGAATGTGGGTACAATTAGCTATATGCCACCGCTATTTGGGTGTTTTATAGCATCGGTAGTTATAAGAGATTTGATTGACGCTGAACCAAAGGTATAGAAGATAACAATTAGTCCACAAAACAAACTGCTTACAATAAACTTTCCAAAAAAACATCTTCGCACGCCCATTTCCCAATAATAAATCGTCAGTTTTTCATTCTTTTCTTACTTTTGTCGTTTATAAAAAAATTAGTATTAAGTACCAAGTACTAAGTACTAATTTCTAATTACTCGGTACTAATTACTAATTACTTACGACTTATATCTTACGACTTATATCTCACAAACATGGAATACAATTTTTCGGAAATAGAACAAAAGTGGCAAGCCTACTGGGAGGAGCATAAAACTTTTAAAACTGAACAGGATTTCAGCAAACCCAAATATTACATCCTCGATATGTTCCCGTATCCATCGGGTGCTGGGCTGCATGTTGGTCATCCCGAAGGCTATACAGCCACCGACATTGTTAGTCGTTACAAACGCATGAAGGGCTTTAACGTATTGCACCCTATGGGCTGGGATGCTTTTGGGCTACCTGCCGAGCAATACGCCATACAAACTGGCACTCACCCTGCAATAACCACAAACGCCAATTGCGACAATTTCCGTAAACAGATAAAAAACTTGGGGTTAGGGTACGATTGGAAAAGAGAAATAAACACCACCGACCCAAAATACTTTAAGTGGACACAATGGATATTTATTCGGCTATACAACACATGGTTCGACAAAGTATTGCTTAAAGGACAACCAATTAGCGAATTAGCAATCCCCGACGATGTACAAGCACAGGGTAAAGAAGCAATTAGAAAATTTACCGACGATAATCGATTGGCTTATTATGCCGATGCACAAGTGTGGTGGTGCAGTAACTGCCTTATTGTGTGCGCAAACGAAGAGGTTTTAACCGATGGTTCGCACGAAAAATGCGGAAATGCAGTTATTCGTAAGAATTTAAAGCAGTGGATGTTGCGCATTCCGCATTATGCCGAACGATTACTGTCGGGGCTCGATAGCGTTGATTGGCCAGAAGGCGTTAAGGATATGCAACGAAACTGGATTGGCCGCTCCACTGGCGCCGAAGTCGATTTTGCTATTAATGGCATCGACAAGAAACTTCGAGTATTTACAACTCGCCCCGATACTCTTTTTGGAGCAACATACATGGTTATTTCGCCCGAGCATAAATTAGTTGCTAGCCTTGTAACATCAAGTCAATCTGCCGAAGTAAATAAATACATTACCGCTGCCGCAATGAAATCGGAACTAGACCGTACCGATTTAGCAAAAGATAAAACAGGCGTATTTACAGGCACTTACGCCATAAATCCGGTAAACGGAAAGAAAATACCAATTTGGATAGCCGACTACGTGCTAACTGGCTATGGCACAGGTGCTATTATGGCTGTTCCAGCACACGACATTCGCGATTTCGAATTTGCTAAAAAATATAGCTTGCCTGTAATTTGCATTCTCGACCCTATTTCATCCGAAGCCGATCTTCGCTCTAAAATTCTTGCAGGAAACGCTTGTTGGACTGATGACGGCTCATACATCAATTCGTCGAATACTGCCGAGGGTTTAGATATTAACGGCATGAATAAAGAAACTGGTATTAAAACAGTTATATCGTGGCTCGAAAAACGGAATAATGGCACCGAAAAAGTAAACTATAAAATGCGCGACTGGCTGTTTAGTCGTCAACGCTACTGGGGCGAGCCTTTTCCGGTAATACACTGGGAAGATGGCGAAGTAACAGTTTTGAACGATGCCGAATTGCCACTAGCATTGCCCGATCTCGAAAAATACCAGCCTGGCGAGAATGGAGAGTCTCCACTTGCCAATTCGAACGAATGGCTAATTGTTACCGACAAAAACGGACGCAAAGGTCGTCGCGAAACCAACACAATGCCACAATGGGCTGGATCGTGCTGGTACTATTTACGTTACATCGATCCATTGAACGACACCGAACCGTTTTCGAAGGCCGCCGAACAATATTGGATGCCAGTAGATTTATACATTGGTGGAGCCGAACATGCCGTACTGCACCTGCTTTACAGTCGTTTTTGGCACAAAGTTTTATTCGATTTGGGTATTGTAACTACCAACGAACCTTTTCAAAAACTGTTTAACCAAGGTATGATACTTGCCTTTGCCTACGAAACATCAACTGGGGCTAAGGTTGCATCGGATTTAGTTGAGGATAGAGATGGAACTTTCATCCATAAGCAAACTGGCGAGGAGCTTCGGCAAATAGTAGCAAAAATGTCGAAATCGTTAAAAAACGTGGTAAACCCCGACGACGTTGTGTTGCAATATGGAGCCGACTCGCTTCGCCTTTACGAAATGTTTATGGGACCACTCGATGCCACTAAGCCTTGGACCGAAAACGGTGTTAAAGGTGTATTCGGTTTTCTTACACGTGTTAACCGTTTCTTCTGCGATACCGATAACTATTTCGATGGCGATGAAGACGTTGAAGTACTGAAACTTTTACATCAAACCATACAAAAGGTTGAAAGCGATATTAATAGCCTCCGATTTAATACCGGAATTTCGCAAATGATGATTTTTAACAACCTATGCATTAAAAAACAGAAGGCTACGAAAACTACCGGCGAAACATTTGCAAAGGTTCTTGCTCCTTACGCTCCGCACATTGCCGAAGAAATATGGAAAATACTTGGTCATTCACAAACTCTTGCAAACGAACCCTTTCCGATAGTTGAAACAAAATATCTCGAAGAAGATACGTTTACCTATCCAGTATCGTTCAACGGAAAAAAACGTTTCGAACTGGAATTGCCTCGAAACATTACTGTTACCCAAATTGAACAGTTGGCCCTTGCCAATGAAAATTCGAAAAAATGGCTTAATGGACTGGTTCCTAAGAAGGTAGTTATTGTACCAAATAAAATTATCAATATAGTGGTGTAAAGCTAAAGGAACCTAAGGCTTTGTAATAAAATAAATCATTCGATTTAGTGTTATTCCGACGCAGGTCGGAATGACAGCATACTTTTAAGGATTGCCAATGTGGAAGGTTTTTCCGTTCATGTAAATGTACGCCTTATTATATTACAAAACCTAAGCAAACGCATCTAATTTGTTACTTTTTATTTACTCGTTCACAAAAGCACCTTCGGCTAAGTTTTCGAGAAAAGTAACAAGTAAAAGATTTCTTGAAAGCACTATTTAACAATTACTTATTATAAAAATAACCTTAACAGTCTGAATTATTTGCAATACCAACTTTATCGAGGCTGTTTAATGCAAAAGCATACGCTCCCACTGATACTGCTTTGCTTGTACCAAGGCGCGACAGTCCAACTCCGATACGTTTAAGTGGGTCGTAAGTAATTTGTTTGTTTGTTCTGGGAATGGTAATAAG
>JANYAP010000014.1 GCA_025361285.1 Bacteroidales bacterium
TACGATCACCGCGCTATCGACGGCGGTCAGGCAACACTTTTCTTGAGAGAAATTAAAAATCAAATCGAAAATTTTGCGGAGACTTTGTAGTAAACGCAGAGGCGCAAAGTCGCAGAGAAATAATTACATAATTTTAATCAATAAATAATTAATTAATAAGAATACAGAAACCTAAGCACAAAATAAGTTTATTAACTCTGTGTCTTAGCGTCTCTGCGTTCAAAAACAAAAAAATATGCCAAAAATACAATTCATCGATCCAAAAGACGCACGTAAAGCAGGTAAACTATCGTTCGGTACAATTCCTGTGAACCAGTACAATAAAACTGTTGAAGAAGAGAAAAAGAACTTCACCAACGCCGATTTAGTGCGCATTTACCGTGATATGGTATATATACGCGAGTTCGAAAATATGATTAACGAGATAAAAATCAAGAACGAATATCTTGGCGTAGCATACAATCACCCAGGTCCAGCTCACCTTTCCATTGGTCAGGAAGCGGCTGCCGTGGGTATGGCTTACAACCTCGACGTTGACGACTATATTTTCGGTTCGCACCGTAGCCACGGCGACGTGTTAGCGAAGGGTTTGGTTGCAATTCACAAAATGACCGATGCCGAGCTAATGAAAATTATGAAGGATTTTATGGGCGGCAAAACCCTTGCAGTGGTTGAAAAAGACCATAAAGGAACGGTTAAAGAACTAGCCATTAAATTCTTACTATATGGTTCGCTTGCAGAGATGTTTGCTCGCGAAAACGGTTTCAACAAAGGGTTAGGCGGATCGATGCACACCTTCTTTACTCCATTTGGTATCTACCCAAACAACGCCATTGTAGGCGGCTCGGGCGATATTTCGGTGGGCGCTGCTCTATTCAAAAAAGTAAACCATAAAAAAGGCGTTGTAGTTTGTAACATTGGCGATGCCTCTATGGCTTGCGGTCCAGTTTGGGAAGGTATTTCGTTCGCAACAATGGATCAGTTTACGCAGTTATGGGACGATGCTGTAAAAGGCGGATTACCAGTGCTTTTCAATTGTATGAACAACCAATATGGTATGGGCGGACAAACTTGCGGCGAAACAATGGGCTACGGTATGGTTGCTCGCATTGGCGCTGGTGTTAATGCCGATATGATGCACGCCGAACGTGTTGATGGTTTCAATCCGTTGGCTGTTATCGATGCCTTTAAACGCAAAAAGAAAATTCTTACCGATAAAAAAGGTCCTGTATTGCTCGATACTTTAACTTATCGCTTTAGCGGACACTCCCCTTCCGATGCATCGTCGTACCGCTCCAAAGAAGAGGTTGAAGCTTGGCAATCGCACGATTCTATTGCCGTTTTCGGTAAAGATATTGTTGCTGCAAAATGTATCAATCAAAAAGAATTAGACGCTATTCGCGAAAACATTGTTAACGAATTAGTTGCAATGTTAAAATTATCTATCGACGATAATATCTCGCCACGTATAAACCTCATTACCAATCCAAATGCTATTGCCGAAATGATGTTCTCGAACGGTTCGGTTGATGCTATGGAAAACCGCAAACCCGAGGTTAATCACCCAATGGACGAAAACCCTCGCGTTAAAGCACTTAAAGGAAAAGAACGGTTTCATATTGATAAGGATGGCAAACCAGTTTCGAAAATTAAGATGTTTCAATACCGCGATGCTATTTTCGAAGCAATTATCGATCGTTTTTATAAGGATCCGACTCTTGTAGCTTATGGCGAAGAAAACCGCGATTGGGGCGGTGCATTTGCCGTGTATCGTGGTTTAACTGAAGCACTTCCGTACCACCGTTTATTCAACTCGCCAATTGCCGAAGGTGCCATTGTTGGTACTGCTATTGGTTACGGTATGGCTGGCGGACGCGTTATTGCCGAAATTATGTATTGCGACTTTTTAGGTCGTTGCGGCGACGAAATTTTTAACCAATTATGTAAATGGCAGTCGATGAGCGGAAACCTCATTAAAATGCCGGTAATTATTAGAGTATCAGTAGGTTCAAAATATGGCGCACAACACTCGCAAGATTGGTCGTCGCTTATTGCACACGTTCCTGGTATTAAGTGCGCATTCCCTGCAACGCCTTACGATGCTAAGGGTTTAATGAATGCCGCATTACAAGGTACCGACCCTGTTATTTTCTTCGAAAGCCAACGGTTGTACGACTTTGGTGAGCAATTTCACGAAGGTGGCGTACCCGAAGGATACTACGAAATTGAAATGGGTTTACCCGATATAAAACGCAAAGGAAGTGATGTTACAATATTAACCATTGGCTCAACACTTTACGTAGCAATGAAAGCCGCCGAGATGCTCGAAAAACTTGGCGTAAGCGCCGAAGTTATTGACGCTCGAAGCATTGTGCCTTTCAACTACGATGTTGTTTTAGAGTCGGTAAAAAAAACTGGCCGAATTGTACTTGCCAGCGATGCCTGTGCGAGAGGTTCGTACCTTCGCGATATAGCTTCGAACATCACCGAAATGGCATTCGACGAACTCGATGCACCACCTATGGTTGTTGGTTCGCGCAACTGGATTACCCCAGCGTACGAAATGGAAGAGTATTTCTTCCCACAACCCGAGTGGATTTTAGATGCTATAAATGAGCGTATTATGCCATTACAAGGCTATACCCCAAAAACCAACACAAGCATCGAAGAACAAAAGTTGAGAAGTAAATTGGGAGTGTGAGAATAGTACTAAGTACCAAGTGCCAAGTAAATAGTACCGAGTACTTAGATACAACACAATTTAATTCGTTTATTACTTTGTACCAATTACTAAGTACTTGGTACTAATTTCAGTATTTTTTAAAAAAATGAAAAAACTCATATTATTTGGTGCAGGAAAAATTGGCCGGTCGTTTATTGGTCAGTTATTTGCTCGTTCGGGATGGGATGTTGTTTTTATCGACATTTTCGAACCTGTAATTAACGAGCTGAATATCAGACGTAAATATAATGTGGTGATTAAGAGCGATAAAGACGAAATACTCGAAGTTACCAATGTTAGAGGCTTGTTATTAAGCCAATCCGACGAGGTAGCGCACGAAATTTCAACTGCCGATATGGTTGCTGTGTCGGTTGGTCAGCAAGGTTTACCAGGAGCTATTAATTTAATTGCTAAAGGATTAAGTCGTAGATTTTTTCAATCGCCATGCCTGCCACTCGACATAATTATTGCCGAAAACCTTCGAAATGCCGATGTGTATTTCAAGGACAATTTAATACCTCAATTGCCTGACAATTACCCATTTGAAAAGCTTGTTGGTTTAATTGAAACCAGCATTGGCAAAATGGTACCAATTATGACACCCGCAGATATGCAACACGATATCCTTCAGGTATTTGCCGAACCATACAACACACTCATTCTCGATAAAAAAGGATTTAAAAACCCAATACCAGATGTAAAAGGTCTGGCGTCAAAAGAAAACATGAAAGCTTGGGTCGATCGTAAGTCATTTATACACAATTTGGGACACGCTGTGGTGTCGTACGTAGGTTATGTTCACAATCCTAAATTTATTTATTTGTGGGAAGCCTTGGAAGTTGCCGAAATATACAACTTTACCAAGGATGCTATGCGTCAATCGGCTGATATTCTGGTGGCTATGTACCCGAGCGAATTTACCTCGAAAGATATCGATGACCATATCGACGATCTTCTTAATCGATTTAAAAACAAAGCATTGGGCGACACCATTTTCCGCGTTGGATGCGATTTACCACGCAAACTTAGCCGCGAGGACCGACTGTTTGGTGCATTATTGCAAGGACATCAGCGTAAACTTGCTACCGATAAAATTTTAAAGGCTGCCGTTTTTGGTTTTTTCTTTAAAGCTACCGATAGCCAAGGTAAAATGCATCCTGCCGATATCGAATTTCATAACAAATTGAACAAAAGTATCGACGATGTTCTTTTAAATATCTGTAAGATAAACCATACATCTGAACTCGACATTATTGAAAAGGCGAAGGAGTACTATAATTTATTAACCAAAAACGCTAAATTATTGGATATTATGAAACTTAATGCACTTAAGTAAAAGCCTCAAGGTTTTGGTTTATCCAAGGTATATTTCGTTTAACATTGTTTATCTTTGATAAAAATGAGCACAATGAGTATTGATAAACAGATAATTCTAAAAGACTTAAGTTATTTATTAAAATCAAGGTTTTCTGATAATGTTAAAGATATTGTGCTTTTTGGCTCTCATGTTTATGGAAAAGCACATACAGATTCCGATTATGATATTCTAATTATACTTAAACAAAAGGTCGACTGGAAAATTGAGCGTGAAATATCGGATTTGTGTTATGAAATTGACTTAAAATATGATATAATAACTGATACTCATATACTTGACGAATTGGAATTATCAACACTTAGAGGTAAGCAACCAATTTTTGTTAACGCTATATCAAATGGTTTACACGCATGATTGAAGAAAGCGACCGCGATTCATTAGTGAAATACAGACTGAGCCAGGCATTTGATACAATTGAGTTAGCAAAATTTCTTATATCTAACGAAAAACTGGTTATTGCGGTAAATCGCATTTATTACGGAATGTATTACGCCTTAACGGCATTAGCACTAAAAAATAGTTTTGAAACATCAAAACACGCACAATTAATAGGTTGGTTTAATAAGGAATATATTTCTTCGAAGATAGTTGATTCTAAATTCGGTAAAATTTTACGAAATGCTTATCAAAACAGAACAAAAGGTGACTATGATGCTTTTGTAAGTTTTACACGTATAGAAGTTGAATTGATGATGAATGAAATGACATGTTTTATCGAAGAAGTTAAGCAACTATTATACAAATAATC
>JANYAP010000028.1 GCA_025361285.1 Bacteroidales bacterium
ACACAGAGTTTAAAGAATCGCATGCGATTCTTCTCTGTGAACTCTGTGTAACTTATAAAAGCAAATGAATTAGAATGAGTAATAACTTATAATATATACAATTACAAATAGATAGCGTAAATATTAATTCTCTGTGTTAAATTTTTTAACCCTTAATTCGCATAAATTATAAATGAATAGGATCTAGTTATTCACAATAGCTTCTTCACAAAGCCCTTTACCACCGTGTTATTTGGCACTTTAATATCGAACCACTTTTGTAACAGCCAATCGATGCACAGTCCGTGCATGTAGTTATATGTGGCTTTTCGAAGTCCGTTGCCAATCGAATCTAAATCGATATTTTGATTATCGCTAAAGCCCACTTCGTTATTTGCAAACGTGCCTGATGTGGAATTCGTTAGTTTTGCTCCATAATTTTCGGGGTTTTTACCCGACGGGCTATGCACTGTCATAGCATATCGGTGCCAGAATGCCGATTGTATAAGTTTGTTTTCGAACATTTGACGTACAATTTCCAGCGAATCGATTGTTTCCTGAAGGGTTTCGGTAGGAAAGCCGTACATAAGGTAGGCATGCACCATAATGCCTTTACTTGTAAGATGTTGAGTTGACTTTACTGCTTGTTCAATTGTAACTCCTTTGTTCATAAGTGTAAGCAATCGGTTGGAAGCAACTTCAATACCGCCCGAAACGGCAATGCAGCCAGCATTAGCCATAGTTGCGCTTAATTCGGCGTCGAATGCTTTCTCGAAACGAATGTTTGTCCACCAACTAATTACAATTTTACGCTTTATAATTTCTTCCGATAGCGTGCGCAGTATCTTTGGTGGCGCAGCTTCGTCAACAAAGTGAAAACCGCTTGTATTTGTTTGATTAATAATATTTTCAATTCGATCGGCTAAGAATGTTGCCGAAAGTGGCTCGTAATCGCAAATATACGGCAACGAGGTATCGCAAAATGCACATTTAGCCCAGTAACAGCCTTGTGCTAACGTTAGTTTGTTCCAACGTCCATCGCTCCAAAGTTTATGCATTGGGTTGGCTAATTCAATTAACGAAATGTATTGGTTTAGAGGCAAATCGGTATAATCGGGACATCCGCAATCAGCAAATGGTATTCGATATGGATTGTCTTTTCCTTTGAAAACAACATTGCCGTAATCGTCTATTAAAAAAGTCTTTACAAGTTCCGCGTTTTTATCTTGAAGATATTCAATAAGTTTTACAATTCCAGCTTCGCCATTATCTAAAAGTATGTAATCGACATATTTAAACACTAATGATTCGGTTAATTCGCGAAGTTCTGTGCTTACGTATCCGCCACCCCATGCAATTGTAATTTCGGGGAACTTACATTTAATAAATTGCCCGCATTTTACGGCTCCGTACAAATTTCCCGGAAACGGTATGCTAAAGCCTATAATGTTGGGTTTCCAAAGATTAATTTTTTCTTCGAGAATGGTGAGCATCAATGCGTCGATAAAGTTAGTATCGGTATTTACAGCAGTTTCTAAAACATTGAAATTGGATGCAACAATGCTTAAATGCTCGGCATAACGCCCAAGCTCGAAATTTTCGCTTATCGTTTCTCGAATAAAGTCGGTTAAATCCTCTATGTATAGTGTTGCCAGATGCCTAGCCTTATCGGAAATGCCCAAGCTTCCAAATGTATTATCGAGGTTGGTGATGTTTTGAAAACGTGATGCTTCGGGTAGAAATTTACGGGTACAAATACGATTTGCTATGATTGAATCTTCGCCACGGAGAAACCGCATAACGGCGTCGATTGTTTGAATATACGCCTGTTGTTGGGCGAATATATGCCGAATGTTTTTGGTTGTTTTCCGCTCAACAATGTATTCGGCAAGTTCGAATATTTGTGTTAACGAGCGTTTGGTAAATAATCGGTTTATCAACTCAATACCCAAATCGGCTTGATGTACGTTGTAGTTATTCTTTTTAAGAAAGCCTTGCAAATACGCAGTTGCTGGGTATGGCGTATTTAGCTGGGTTAACGGTGGTGTAATAAGTAATATGTTCGGCGCACAATAGTTCATGCGCTAAAAATACGCGTTTTTGATAAGCTATTAAGGTTTTTGAAAGGTTTATTCTATTTTGAAAAATTATTTTAAACGCAAAGCTCGCAAAGTTAACCGCAGAGTAACTGCAGAGTTCGAAAGCCATGTTATTAGCTCTCTGCGGCTCTTTGCTATTTCTTTGCGGTACTCTGCGGTTAAAAATACAAGAGTTATTGTTTCCTTTTTACTAACTCCACTATTTTGCTGTATAATAAATTTTCGTTAATGGGTTTGGAAATATAATCGTTCATTCCAAATTTTTGGCATTTGGCTACATCGGCTGTGGTTACATCGGCTGTTAATGCGACTATTGGAATTTGAGATTTCATTGTTTTTCGTATATATTCTGTTGCCTCAAAACCATTCATTTCGGGCATCTGCAAATCCATAAGAATAATATCGTAGGTATTGGTTTGCAATTTTTCTATTGCTAATTTTCCATTGCCTACTACTTCAGGTTCAAATCCAAAATCGCTTAAAATAATATTAATTAAAAATTGGTTTAATGGAACATCTTCGGCTACCAATATTCGAAGGCTTTTAATTTCCGAATCGAGCTTTATTATTTCATTTTCTTCTTCCGATTTTATATCTGTTTTCCCGAAAGGCAATATAAAACTAAATGTTGATCCTTCTCCTATCTTACTGCTTACGCTAATGCTTCCTCCTTGGTTTTCAATTAATTGTTTAACAATTGCAAGCCCTAACCCTGTTCCTCCATAAGTGTTAGCTATGCTTAGTTCGGCTTGTTCAAAAAGATTAAAAATCGAATCTATTTTGTCATCGTCAATGCCAATTCCTGAATCGGTTATGGCAAACTCAATGGCAACATTGTGTTCGGTTTCGGTTAATAATTTGCTGCTTATTTTAATTTTTCCATGGTGTGTAAATTTTACGGCATTGTTTACAAGGTTTAAAATAATCTGATTTAATCTTAGCGAATCGCCCAAAAGTATAACTGGTATTTTGCTGTCGTATTCATTTACGAGTTCTAAATTTTTTTCTTTTATTTTCAGGTCGAAGGAATGTAGTATTGTTGTAATTGATTCGCGTATTTCAAAAGGTTGGTTTTCAAATGTCATTTTACCTGCATCTACTTTTGCCAAATCGAGTATATCGTTTATAAGCAGGTTTAAAGTTTTGCCACTTGTTTTTATAGCTTGTAAAAATTCGGTTTGTTCTGGGCTTAATTTAGTTTTCAGCAACACTTTTGCAAATCCTAAAATGGAGTTTAATGGGGTGCGAATTTCGTGGCTCATGTTCGATAAAAACTGTTGTTTAAACTTAACAGCATTTTCGGCTGATAGCTTTGCTTCTATCAATTCTTTTTCATACAGTTTGCGTTCGGTAATATCGCTGAACAAAACGGCAAACTTTTCCTTTTCAATAGGATAAGCTTTGTTTGCAAACCAGCGGTTAGTGTCTTCAAAGTAATTCTCATATTCTACAGGACGCTGATTATCCACCACGTCGGCATAGATATCTATCCATTTATTGAGTGAAGGAAAAACCTGCAGGAGGGGTTTACCAATCACCATTTCTTTGTTTACTCCGGTTTGTTTTTCGTAGGTGGGATTTACCTCCAGAATACAAATGTCAATTCCTTTACCTACTTTGTTGCGAATTAGCTCGCATAGGGTGAGACCTTGATCAATGGAAGTGAAAAGGATACGGAACTTTTCTTCTGATATGTGCAGGGCTTCTTCTGCGTTCGCTTTTTCCAAAGCGGCCCAAGTGCGTTCGGCTGTTTCCTGAACGATAGTAAGATCAAGCTTTGTCCAATTGCGAACTACAGACTGGTTTACACCGAGCAGGCATATAAGTTTGTTGTCTTTAACAAGTGGCACGTTGATGTAAGCATGTATTTGCATCTCAAGATTTTTGTCGCGCTCTTCTTGAGTAACCGAGGTATCATTTGCAACATTTGCTGTTAAAATTACTTCTCCTCGTTTGAGCATAGCAACTTTAGCTTTTACAAATTCTTCAAGCCGATATGTTCCATCGATAGGATCAAGATCGGAGCTAAAACTGTTGTCGATAACACAACGTTTTCCATCCTTAAGAACCTCGGCAAAATAGCACCTGCTTACGTTTAAGTGTTCGCCAAGCACCTGCATTGCTTTGATTTTGATTTGTTGAGGAGCACTAAGCAACCTTAAAGCATCGCTCAGCTTTAGTAGGAATGCATGTTGCACTTCGCTTTCAGCAATTCTTTTTCGTGCAATAGTTTGTTCGGTAATATCGGAAATGGCGAGCAGAATTAATTCCTCGTGATTCATTTTCTGAATTATGCGCCGTGCATTAAGCAGCATTGTTTTTTCACCAATGAGCGGGAAGGTGTGCGTAATTTCGAAGTCGTGGAAGTGCGTATTTTTTGGAAGTAAGTCTTCGAGAAGCTCTCTGAGAAGTGGAATATTCCATTGCTTGTTTCCTAAATCGTACAATAGCTCGCCTTCTGTATCTTCTTCTTTAACTTTAAATATTTTATAGAATGTTTTGTTGGCCGATTTTACACGAAGACTTTTATCTAACACAAGCATGGGTTCGTGTATGGTGGCTAATACAGCTTCGGAATAGCCATAGGCTTCGTTAAGTAAGTCGTTGCGGGTTTGCAGTTCCTGATTGGTGGTGGTGAGTTCCTCGTTGGCCGATTCTATTTCTTCTTTCGAAGTTTCCATCTCTTCGTTCAAGGTTTGCAATTCTTCGTTGCTCGACACTACTTCTTCGTTGGCACTCTGTAATTCTTCGGTAAATGCTTCCTGCTCCTGTGCAATTGTAAGCGCATCGGCTTGTGCTGCCGCTAGTTCCTGCTCTAATTTTTTTATCCTTCGATCCTTTGCAAGCGAAGCCCCCCCTGTCCCCTGAAGGGAGGCTGGGCGAAAAACTTCGACCTGTTCCAGTTCGGTAAAAAGAATTAAAAGCAAGGGTTCCGCAGATTCAATTTTAAGAGGAACAATTTCTAAACTTAGTATTTTTACTGCTGAATTAATTTTAAATTCAATTCCGCTTTTGCGAACACAGTGTTTTGTTTTTATAACTTTTGAAATTGTATTTCGCAATTCGAAAGCAATTTCGGGACGTGCCATTTTTAAAATATTAAAAGTGGCTTTGCCTTTGGGATGAGTAAGAAATAGATCGGTTGTGCCCCGAAACTGCACTATTTCCATTTGGTGATTTATAACAACGCTGGCAGGCATAAATTCCGAAACAAGCACGGCATCGATGGCGTTGTCGAGATTGTTGTGATTAACCGAAATGGTTTGGTTGGGTTTGGCTTTATTGGTTACCGTAGTGTTTTTTTCGGTAAGCATTTGCTGTACATACCTAGGTAATAGAGCAGGCAAGGTTCGGCTGCCCGAATTTATTTTGCGTAAAAATATTTTGTACTTCTTATTAAAACCTGTAAAAAGATTGGCCGACTGAGTGATGTTTTCCGATTTGCCAAGCATTAAAAATCCATCGTCGTTTAAGGCATAATGAAAGGTATTGACTGCTTTTTTTTGTGCTGGGTTATCAAAATAAATAAACAGGTTGCAGCAACTAATAAAATCGAGGCGCGAAAAGGGAGGGTCGTGTAAAATGTTATGAGGTGCAAATACGCACAAATCGCGTACGGCTTTGTTTACACGAAATCCACCATCGGCTTTAGTAAAGAAGCGCTGTATGCGTTTTGGCGAAACGGTTTCCAAATCGTGCTTGGAATAAATACCAATACGAGCCTTGTTTATTGCCTGTTGGCTTAAGTCGGTAGCAAAAATTTGAACGCGTGTGGTTGTTGCTTTGTCTTCCTGTATTTCGAGCAACATCATTGCCATGGAATAAGCTTCTTCGCCTGTAGCACAGGCAGGAACCCATATACGTAGCGTCTCGCCAGTTTTTTTTCGTTTAAGTAGTTTAGGAAAAAGATTTTCTTTTAAATATGTGTGCGTGTCGGTATCACGAAAAAAACTGGTTACATTAATCAATAAATCCTGATAAAGAATATCTATCTCTTCCTTTTTTTGCGAAAGCAGAGTTGCATATTCTAAGTTGAGTTATCTTATACAACAACATTCGGCGAATGATGCGCCGTTTAATGGTGTTCATTTTATATGCGCTAAAATCGACACCGGTGTTTTTGTATAATTGGTTTAGAATATTTTTTAAATCGGGATTGTTGTTGTCAATAAAATCTTCTTCGCCGTTTTTTACTCCAATGGTTTTTATAAGCGGGTGTTTACTTAGCCGCGCCAATTCGAGAGCAATTTCTTTTGGCGACAAAGTAAAATCGACCATACCAGTTGCAATTGCCGAATGCGGCATACTGGTAAATTTTGCAGTGTTGTTTTGCGCAAAAGTTAACCCACCTTCGTGCTTAATGGCTTTCATACCCACTGTTCCATCGCTACCGCTGCCGCTAAGTATAACTCCTATAACTCTCTCTTTTTGTGCTTCGGCAAGTGAGGAAAAAAGAATGTCGATAGAAATTGCTACGCTGGTTTCCGAGCGAGGAATAAGTTTTATATGTCCGTCGGTTACCTCAATACCTTTGTTTACTGGAATAACAAAAACATTATTGGGCAGTATTTTACCCATATCGTCAATTTCCTGCACAATCATTTTTGTCTTTTTTGACAAAATTTCGGTTAACATGCTTTTATTGTCGGGGCTAAGGTGCTGCACATAAATAAAAGCCATGCCAGTATCGGCCGGAAGGTATGTTAATAACTCCATCATAGCTTCCAATCCACCTGCCGAAGCGCCAATGGCAACTACCGGAAAAGTATTTTCCTTTACTTCAGCCTTTGCAGGCGATATCTTTTTGGTTGAGGTTGCTTTCATTATAAAGAAGTATTTTAGGGAGGTCTGTAATTAATATGTAAAGTTAACAATCTATATACTAAATAAATATTATTAAGGCGAGAAAGTTCAATATGGGCTGGAGGCTGGAGGCTTTAGGAGCTTCGGTGCGACAATGCTATCACTGGTTGTCATCCCTACGTAGGTCGGAATGCATTAGTGGCGTTGTCATCCCGACGTAGGTCGGAACCGAGTTTACGAGCTCGCCGAAGGCAATCCCAAACGAACGAGCGATGATAATGCAATTACGAAATCTATATGGATTACCTTCGGTGAGGGCTTCTCCGTTCCGACCTGCGTCGGAATGACAGTATACTTTATTGGATTACCTTCGGCGAGGCTGCGTTGGAATGACAGCATACAGCCCTTACGAAGTAGACTCAATAGACTTTCGACACAAAAAACCGAATAACCATAAAAACCTAGCTTCCTTAATTTGGGTGCTCTTGAAAAATCATGTAAGTTTGTCGCTAAAATATTTAAAATATGTTGGAAGATAGAAAAGTTAATATTGGTTTGGTGCAAATGAAATGTACTGATTCAAAAGAAGATAATATGCAAAAAGCAATAACCGAAATAAAACGTTTATCGGCCGACGGTGCCGAAATTGTTTGCCTACAGGAATTGTTTTCGTCGTTATATTTCTGTGATAAAGAGGATCATGCAAATTTTTCGTTGGCCGAAGCTATTCCGGGCGAAACCACGCGTTTGTTGCAGCAAGTAGCGCTCGATGCCGAGGTTGTGCTTATTGCTTCGCTATTCGAAAAACGCGCCTCTGGGGTTTATCATAACACAACCGTTGTGATAGATGCCGATGGAACCTACCTTGGCAAATATCGAAAAAATCATATCCCGGACGATCCAGGGTTTTACGAGAAGTTTTACTTCACCCCAGGCGATACTGGTTATAAGGTGTTTAATACAAAACATGCAAAAATTGGCGTGCTTATTTGTTGGGATCAGTGGTTTCCCGAGGCTGCACGAATTACCAGTTTAATGGGTGCCGAAATTCTTTTCTTCCCAACAGCAATTGGCTGGGAGCCAGATAATAAGTCCGAAATAAAAACCGAGCAATATAATGCTTGGCAAACTATACAACGCAGCCACGCAATAGCTAATGGCGTTCATGTTGTATCGGTAAACCGAGTTGGCCGAGAAGCTGATACCGATTTCTGGGGTGGTTCGTTCATATCGAATCCGTTTGGAACAGTTGTTTATCAGGCATCACACGAAAAGGAAGCAACGCATGTTCAGGGAATAAATTTACACGAAAGTGAACATTACCGCACGGTATGGCCATTTTTACGCGATAGACGGATTGATACTTATGAGCCAATTGTTAAGAGGTTGATTGATTAAATGACAGATGTGAAAATGTGGAAATGTGAAAATGTGAAAATGTGGAAATGTGGAAATGTGGAAATGTGGAAATGACAAATTACCAATTACAAATGTGGAAATGACAAATGAGGAAATAACAGATGTGGAAATGTGAAAATTACTAATTACTAATTACTTACGACTTCTGTCTTACGACTTTTCTCTTACGACTTAATACTCAATACTTAAAAAATGAATAACACCCCCCGCACCCTAGGATACCGATTTCTGGCCGAATGGGAAAAACACGAAGCCACTTGGCTTACTTACCCTTACTTAAACGATTCGTTTCCCGGAAAGCTCGATAGTGTGTATAGTTCTTATATAGAATTTATAAAGCAAATTTCGCTTGGCGAAAAGGTTCGCATTAATGTACCCGACGAATTGCATAAGCAGAAGTTAATTAATCAATTATATGTTGCAGGAGTCGATTTGTCGGCAATAGAATTATTCTTAAATCCATCCGACGATGTTTGGTGTCGCGACCATGGCCCAGCGTTTGTTATAAACCCTAATGCTACCGATAAAAAAGCCATTGTAAGCTGGGAGTTTAACGCTTGGGGCGGAAAATATCCCTCGGCGCTCGACAACCAAATACCCGATAAAATAGCCAGTACGTTTAAACTACCAATTTATCGCCCCGGAATTGTTATGGAAGGTGGTTCTGTAGAGTTTAATGGTGCTGGAACCATTTTAACATCGAAAGCTTGCCTATTAAATAATAATCGAAATCCTGGTCTTTCGCTATGTGAAATTGAATCGTACTTATGCGATTATTATGGCGCAATTAAGGTGTTATGGCTTGGTGATGGCATTGCTGGCGACGACACCAACGGCCATATCGACGATATTACCCGATTCGTTAACGAAAACACAGTAGTTACTGTGGTTGAAACCAATGAATACGACGAAAACTACCGTCCGCTTCAAGCTAATTTAGAAGAACTAAAAAGAATGCGCTTGCCCGATGGTAAACCGCTTAATATTATTGAATTACCAATGCCAAACGCCCAATATTGGGATGGCATACGGTTACCAGCTTCGTACGCCAATTTCTATATTGCAAACGCTGCCGTTATTGTTCCAACGTTTCGTTGCATTCAGGACGAAGTTGCACTCGAAATACTCTCGAAAGTATTTCGCGACCGCCCCGTGGTTGGTATCGATTCGGTTGATATTGTATGGGGTTTAGGAAGTTTTCATTGCCTAAGCCAGCAGGAACCAGCTGTTTAGGGCTAAACCAATGCATTAAACTTTTATAATCAATACTTCGGTAACTTTTTGGTGGGTGTTGGTGACTTGGTGATTTTGTGGCTATTACATAATTATTGCTACCAAAACACAAAAACACCAAATTGCACCAAATAAAAGAGTTGAAAAATATAATTTGAAAGTTTACCGAACTATTGATAATATAATCCAATGTCGTTTAGTTAAGGTTTTAAAAGCCTGAAGGGCTTTAATTTGAATAACCGCCAGTAGAACTGGTGGTAAATTCAAATTCGCTCTCCACAACCCTGAACTTATCGGAGCGGTCTCACCGAAGGTAAAGGGTTGAATTTAAACACATTCAACCCATTCAAGGTTGCAAATAGCCCTAACTCTTTTAACCACAGGTGTAACCCGTGGCTATTCAAATTAAAGCCCTTCAGGCTTAACTCAACAACATTGAAATAGTCTTCGAAAAAAATTTAAGCGTATTGTAGTTTCTAAGCCAATTATTTCTTACCTTAATTATTAAATAATATATACTAGCACGCCTTAATTATATTAGTATATATTATTATAAATAAGTAAGTTACCAGAAAATGGATAAGTAATGAATGCTAACCAAAATTCAATTTTATACGTCGACGACGAAGAATACAACCTCGATGTATTTAAGGGATTGCTCGAAGATAAGTACCATGTGTTAACCGAAACATCTACTTATAGGGCAATGAATCTGCTTAACTCGCACCAAGTTAAGGTAATATTTTCCGACCAGCGAATGCCCGAGGAGTCAGGTTTAGCCTTTCTGGAACGCATAACGCCTTTGTATCCCGATGCAATTAAAATAATTTTTACTGCATTTATCGACCACGAAGCAACATTAAAGGCTATAAACCAAGGTAATATTTACAAATTTATACTTAAACCATGGAATACCAAGGAAGTAATAACAACCATTGATAATGCAATTAGGGAATTCGATTTAAAGGTCGAAAACAGGCTGTTGGTAAATGAATTACAGAATAAAAACCTCGAACTGGAAGCCGCATTAACATTGGCAAAAGAAAACGAAAAGAAATTCTACGGAATATTCGTTAACAACAACGATGGCATTATTATACAAAAGGACAGAAATATACTAGAGGCAAACCCAGCATTACTTAACATGTTAGGTTTAAAAGAAAATGTAAATAACGGAGAAATAGCCGATTACATTAAACGTAAAATTCCCGACTTGCTGTATAAACCCGAAACGCAAGTAAAAGAACCCAAATCGCATATCGTTGAAGTCGATTTTCAATCAAACTCAAATACAAAACGAAACATAGAACTTAATAGCTGTAAGATAGACTATAAGGGCAAGCCAGCAATCCTTTCCATAATACGCGACATAACCGACCGTAAGCATGAGGAAAAAAAGATTATGGAAGCTATTATCTGCACTCAGGAACAGGAACAAAGCCGCTATGCTCGCGAACTACACGATGGAATAGGGCCAATACTTTCTACCTTAAAAATGTATATCGAATGGCTTGCCGACAGCGCCAACGTTACTAATAAGGAAAAAATAAGCCGCCAATCGATACACGCTATAAACGAAGCCATAAATTTGGTTAAGGAAATTGCCAATAACTTAAGCCCTCATATATTACAGCGCTTCGGACTTGTAAACGCCATAAAAACATATTTAGAGAGAATTAGTGAGACTAGTAAAATGGAATTTGTTGTTTCGTCGAATTTAACTGGCAAGCTGGTAGATAATACCGAAATTTCGCTTTACCGAATAATGCTCGAATGCATAAATAATTCGCTAAAACATGCTGATGCTAAGAAAATTTTTCTTAAATTTAAGAAACAAGAAAACAATATTACAATTAGCTATTCCGACAACGGAAAAGGGTTTGACATTAAGCATGTTTCCGAGAATAAAAAAGGTATGGGGCTTTATAATATTCAGAATAGAATTAAACTGATGGGTGGAGATATTCGAATTACTTCGAATTTAGGCATAGGAACCGATATTGAAATAAATATACCATTGTATGAGCAGTAAAATAAGGGTGTTATTAGTTGACGATCACGATATGTTTCGCGATGGAGTTAAGTTGCTACTCTCAAGCGGCAGCGAAGTAGAGGTTGTGGCCGAAGCCCGAAATGGACAGGAGTTTCTAGACATAGTTGAGGATATTAAACCCGATGTGGTGCTTATGGATATTGCCATGCCAGTAATGGACGGAATAGAAGCATCGCGAATAGTACATGAGCGGTTTCCCGACCTTAAAATATTAGCACTAACCATGTTTGGCGACGAAAAGTACTATTACCAACTAATTCAGTATAACATAAAAGGGTTTATTCTGAAATCGTCGGGCATAAGCGAGCTAATAGGCGCGGTTATTCAAGTGTTTAACGGAACAAATTACTTTTCTAACGAGCTATTAGTTAAGCTTTTGGCTAATATTAATTTCGAGAAGTCGAAAATTTCCGAACAAATACAAAGCGAAAAGCTGTCGAAGCGCGAAGTTGAAATTATGCAGGAAATTAGCTCAGGATTATCGAACGAAAAAATATCGGAAAAGCTTAATATAAGCCTCGCCACAGTAAAGACGCACCGTGCCAACTTACTTTTAAAAACAGGTAGTAATAATACCGCCAGCCTTGTAATGTATGCAATTAAGAATAAGCTAATTGATGCAGATTAGAATTATGTAGGCTTAACCATTGACTAACACGATAAAGACGCTCTACTCCGTTCTGGGAATAATAAACCCGTAATCGACTTTTTTGAACCCTATTTTAGGGTAAAAATTTGCAGCCCCCGAAGCCGTAAGCAGCAACAGCATGCACTTTGGTCCAATTTGTTCCTTGTTTATTTCAATTAATTGTTTGCCAATGCCTTTTCGTTGATAAACATTACGTACTGCAATATCGGAAAGGTAACAACAATAAGAAAAGTCGGTAAGGGAGCGGGTTATGCCCACCAAATCAGTTCCGTCCCAGGCTGTAACAATTAGATTGGAGTTTTTATACATATCGGCAACTCGCTTCAAATCCATAACAGGGCGGTTAATACCAGAGCTTTGGTATAAATCGGCAATTTGTTCGGCTGGTGGTATAACACCAATTTCGTAAGTAATGTCCATAATTGTGGTAGTTTTTTTTGCTAAAATTAAATATATCTTGGATATTTAAGATATAAACATCCTAATTTAAAAAATGTTAAACGGCATATAAGATGGTTTTTAGCTTAGCTTATTTTTATAATCGGAAAACCCAAATTTACGCACTAATCTAAACCCGGTATTGTTATTCCAAACGCCAATGGAAGGATGCTGCACCCCATTAAAGAAGGTGGTTTTAACCATAGTGTAATGAATCATATCTTCGAATACTATTTTATCGCCAACCTTAAGGGGGTTGTCGAATGACCAATCGCCAACATAATCGCCTGCTAAACAGCTGTTACCCCCCATTCTGTAAGTTGGTTTTTCCGCTATTGGATTAAAGTACGAACCTTCAATGCGTGGCTTATATGGCATTTCCAAGCAATCGGGCATGTGTCCAGTAAACGAAACATCTAAAATGGCAGTTGTAATTCCATTGTTGTCAACAATATCGAGAACTGTGGAGACTAAAACACCTGTTTCCCATGCAAATGCGCTGCCTGGCTCGAGAATTACATGCACATTGTATTTCTGTTTAAAGTTGCGTAGAATTCTAACAAGGTGTTCAATATCATAACCTTGACGAGTCATTAAATGTCCGCCACCAAAATTTACCCATTTTACCTGCGAAATTAAATTGCCAAATTTATGCTCGAATGCGGTTAATGCGTTCTCCAAATCGGTTGGGTATGACTCGCAAAGTGAGTGAAAATGAAGCCCGTCAACGCCCTCGGGTAGCTTACCGTTAAGCTGGCTTGCCAAAACGCCCAATCGCGAGCCTGGTGCGCATGGGTTGTAAAGCGATGTTTCTACCTCCGAAAACTCGTGATTTACCCTTAACCCAACCGAAACACGTTCTTTAGATTGCTGCACACGAGGTAAAAAACGCTGTAACTGATTAATAGAGTTAAAAGTAACATAACTGCTATATGTAAGTGTTTCGTCGAAATCGACATCGTTATATGCTGCCGAAAACGTGTGTGCTTTGCATTTCATTTCTTCGAAAGCTAGCCTAGCTTCGTGTAAGCCACTGGCAGCAGCACCCGAAATATATTCCTTAACAATAGGGAAAACGTTCCATAGCGCAAATCCTTTAAAAGCGAGTATAATCTCAACATCGGCGGCTTTGCTAACCGAGCTTATTATTTGCAGGTTACGGCGTAACAAAGCTTCGTCGATTATGTAACAAGGCGAAGGAACATTGGTGTAATTTATGGCCATTTGTGTGAAGTTTGTAATTAGGAGTTAGCCCTCCATTGTGGCTAATTCGTCCTTTAATTGCAACAAAATAATTGGAATAGTTTTTGCGAAAATAGGTATTACTTCTTTCAGTTTACCGTCGTCAAAGGTAGCTTTTCCGGCGCTTTCCATATCGCGTATTACTTGTTTAAGGCTTTCTATTTCCATAAAATCGATTGATGGTTTTAGCTTATGTGCTAAATCGCCAACTTTTGAGTAATTATTACGCTCATATTCAACGAGTATTTCATCTAAAATAGGCTGTGTTGTATCGATAAATAATTGTATCATTTCTCTGATTGAGTCCTTATTATTGCTAAACATGTTCAACAGCGTTTTTAATCCATACAGTTTACCCGAAGCGTTAGCTTGTTTCATATTACCGTCAATTAATTCATCTAAAGTATTACTTTTGGGCGACGTTTTTTTAACATACTTTCTTATAATGTTTAATAAATCGTCGGCTTCGAAAGGTTTGGTAATATAGTCGTTCATGCCCGACTCCAATGCTTGTTCCTTGGAACCCTTTAAAGCAGCTGCAGTTAGTGCAATAATAGGCAAATCGAGCTTTAGCTGCTCACGAATTATTACGGTGGCTTCTACGCCTCCCATTTCGGGCATTTGTTTATCCATAAACACAATATCGTACTCTTTTTTCTCAAGCATTTCTATAGCAATTAGCCCGTTTTCGGCAATATCAGGTTCAACCTTCCAGTTTCGGAAAATAGCTTTAATAAGAAATTGGTTAACTTTGTGATCCTCAGCCACAAGAACACGCAAATTCGAGAGGTCGATTGGTTCGCTATGATCTTGAATTTCATCTTTTAACACATCTACATTGCCATCGGGCAACGGAATGGTAAAATAAAACTTCGATCCTTTGCCTTTTTTACTTTCAATATTAATTTCGCCGTTCATCATTTCAACAAGTTGTTTGGAAATGGCTAGTCCCAAGCCAGTTCCGCCATATTTTCGACTTACACTTTCGTCCTCCTGACTAAAGATATCGAAAATAGATTGTTGCTTTTCAATGTCGATACCAATGCCGGTATCTTTTACATAAAAATTAACAAAATTTATGTTCAACTCGCGTTTATCCAATACCACACCTAGCTCAACGTAACCATCGGATGTAAATTTCAGTGCATTCCCCAAAAGGTTAACAAGTATTTGGTTTATACGAACCGGATCGCCAAGCAAGCTCATATTAAGCTTAGGATCAATACTATACCGTAAATCTACTTCTTTATCTTTAGCGGTAAATTCGAGCGATTTAATAAGTGATGAAACTAATTTATCAATGCGAATATCAATTTTTTCGAGCTGCAATTTACCTTCAGTTATTTTCGAAAAATCTAGTATGTCGTTAATAATCACCAACAAATTGTCGGCTGATGAAATAATGGCATCGAGATAATTAGTTTGCGTTTCTTCCATTTTGGTTTTACGCAGTAGCTTGCTTAAGCCAATAATACCGTTCATTGGAGTACGTATTTCATGGCTCATATTAGCTAAAAATCTACTCTTTGCAACGTTAGCTCTTTCCGATTCGGCTTTTGCCAAAATTAGCTCGGAGGCCATCTTTTTTATATGATCGATATCGGTGTTAACCCCTGTAATACGAATAGGTTTACCAGCTTCGTCCCATTCCATTATTTTTCCACGAACAAGCACCCATTTATATTTACCTTTTGCTGTAAGAAGCCGTTGCTCAGTTTCGTAGAACTCAGTTTCTCCGTTTAGGTGTCGCTGCAAATTATTATCGGCTGTTTCCACATCGTCGGCGAAATAAAGCTTGCGCCATTTGTTGATATGTATTCGGTCGGATTTTGCTGGATACCCTAACATATCGAACGTTGAAGCTGTAAGAAATAATTCGCCCGTTTGATAGTTCCAATCCCAAAGGCCATTATTACCACCTTTAAGGGCAATTTGTAGTCGTTCTTCGCTTTTCGTAATTATTTCCTCGGCAAGTTTTCGAGAAGTAATATCGCGGAAAAGCCAAAAATGACCAATATACCTATCGTGCAGAAAAAGAGGCACATAATCTCTTTCGAAGAATCGACCGTCCTGTAATTCAATTTCTTCGTTTATCTCAATAAATTTATCGGAAAGTACCTTATTAAAACGAGCAATATATTGATCGGGGTTTTTAAAAAGAAGATGTGTTTGCCTAATAATATCAACGCTTTGTGATCCAATCATTTGTTCGGGAGGCGATGAAATGGAAAAAAGCATGCAAAACTGCTGATTAATTATTATAACTTTTCCAGCATCGTCCTCAACCATTAAGCCAGCCTGTAAACTGCTAATTATAGTCGACAACCTAAGCGAAGTAAATTCTAGCTCTTTTTGCGCTATATATCGGTCGGTAATTTCGCGAGAAACTGCAGTTATTTCGTTTATACCTCCTTCATTATCAACTATCTGAATGTTTTGCCCAATCCATTTAAGCTTGCCCGATTTAGTTAATATAGGAAATTCAAGATACGAGCTTGATACCTCATTTTCGACTTGATCTGAAAAGTATTTCGAAACGGAATCCTTGTATTCAGGCAAAACTAAATCGAAGTAATTCATTGTAAGCAATTCTTGCTCAGAATACTCCAGGAACTTAACAGCAATAGGGTTTACGTATAAAAAGTTACCATTCTCATCCGTTTTAAAAATAATCTCGCTTGCATTTTCAACTATCTGACGGTAACGCTTTTCGCTAACCTCAATAGTGTGCTTCCAAGTTTTATGTTCAAACGCTCTCGAAATAATTTCGGTAACCCTAACAATCAGCTTTCGTGTATCTTTTTTCCAATTTACAACTGAACTTATTGAACTAAAGCCAGTTAAACCAATTATATTATTCTCGCCAATAAGCATTGGGGCAATAATTAACGATTTAATATTTCGAAAATCAATAAAAAAACTTGTTTCTCTCACACTATCAGGCAATTGCGACAAATGGTTTATATGAATATACTCATTGCGTTTTAATTGTTCAAACCACCAACTTAATTCTTTAAGCGGCTTTTCGATGTAGTTATGTGTCTGGTAATTAATTAATTGGTCGGAAAACCAATCATAAACCTTACTAACAGTCTGTTTTTGGTAATCGATAAGAAGGATAAATGCCAGATCAGCCTTAATGTTTTTACCAACCATTTCGAGGGCATCATTAATTCCATTATCGGTTTTGTCGAACGATTGATTTAAAAAATTCGACGAAATATCTTTTAATAGAACATCGTGTGCATGATGTATCAATATTTCGTTTTCGAGACGTTTCTTCTCAGTAATATCGCGCGAAATACCAGTTGTACCACATATTTCGCCATTACTATCAAAAACTGGGGTAATAAACGATTCAACAACAATGTTTGCACCGTCAACAACTAACTCCTCTTCTCTATTAATACGTAACTTGCTCTCGATAACCAGTTTGTCGTCTTCGTTAAATTGAACAACACTCCGTTGGGGGTCTAAATCGTTGTACGTTTTTCCAATAATTTGCTCAACAGTTAAACCCGACAATTTTATAAATGGCTCGTTAACAGCTTCGTATTTTCCATCAACATCTTTCATCCAAGCCATAAATGGAAGATTATCGAGCAATGATCGTATGCTCGATTTACTTTTCATAAGCGAATCGAACGTTTGCTGAAGTTTGGTTTGCGCTATTTTTCTATCAGTAATATCGGTAACTACGGTAAGCATACACCGTTCATTACCAATATTTATAAGGTCGGTAGAAATAATACCATGAACAATGTTGCCGCTTTTATTAATTAAATCGACCTCTAAATTCCTAATATTAAGGTTTGTATGTACCTGCGAATTAATATTACTCCAGTCTTCAAAATTTTTATAGATATTTAACTCTGTTGACGATTTACCTACAACTTCCTGATTACTATACCCTAAGATACGGCAGAAGCTGTCATTTACGTCAATAATACGTCCATCGACAAAGGAACTGATTGACATTGCCGATGGATTAGAACCAAAGGCTTTGGCAAACTTCTCTTCCGAATTACGCAGGTTAGTAATATCCTTACTTAGGGCAAATAGCACGTTTTTTCCGTTCCATATTGTTCTATTAATTCGCGATTCGACATATATTTTTTGATTATCGCGCGAATATAATGGAACAAAGGAAGTTCGAATGTTTCCAGCAAACATGTGCGTAATAATGGACTCAACTTCGTCTTTGTTTTCAGGTGGATGAACTTTAGTTACATGAATGCCAAGCAATTCGTCGAAGGAATAACCCAATTTACTAAGAACTAAATTGTTAACCTGAAGGATAAGTCCATTTTCGTCGAGTACGAACAAGTAATCCTCAATTTCGTTTAGGAGGTTTCGGTAGTTCTCCTCGCTAACTCTTATACGGCGCTCAAGTTCAATCTGATGCTTATGTTTAAGTTGGAGATTATAAATTTTTTCAACCACTTTTACAACTTCCAAACGAAAATTAGGTGATGTTTTAAGTAAAAAATCTAGGGCTCCTTCGCGCATCGCGCCAATAACAATGTTTATATCAGAATCGGCCGACGAAAAAATAATTGAATGTTGGCGATTTTTTAATCGTAATTCTTTAATAATGTCAACGCCATTCATCGATGGTAGATTATTGTCCATAATAACAATATCAACATCATCGTTAATCATAAGATAACCTAATGCCTCCTTGCCGTCGAAAATTTTGGTTAACTTATATTTTTTATCGCTTAACAGATACCCAATAAGTTCCGATTGTGCAATGTCGTCTTCAACAACAAGAATACTAATTTGATCTGTAAACCCTTCATTACCTGACACCATATAATTCGTCTTATACCTTATTTTTAGTTATAAAAGTTACATATAATTTTTTAATATGCCAATAGGCTGATGATTAAAAATTAAAATTCCGTTTCTGAAAATTCAGAACTTCTGACCCATTAGTTGTTAATCAGTCGTTTGTTATAGTTTAAATGTAAACAATATTGTCGTAACGTAACAATAAGGTAATAAGGTTGGTTGTATGGATTCATATTAATCGCTAGAGCTTCAGTTTAAAACAATCTTCCTTGCCAAGTATCTAATTCGGCCAATCTGTTTTCGAGTTTCTGCAAAAGGGTAAATGTGCGTACCAATCCCCAGCCTGGACCTGCCAAAAAGCGAGGTGGCACTTCGGCTGTGAAGCGTTCAACCACGAACGCAGGATTTAATTTTTCAAGAAAAGTAATAAAAAACTCAATATATTCGTCCATGCCAAATATTTCAAAATCAGATGGTTGCTTGAGATATTCGGCAGCCATAACAGTATTTTTGATAATTTGCAACTGATGGAATTTAATGGAATGCAGAGGCAACTGGTTAATTAACGCCACTTCATCGAGCATTTGCATTCGGGTTTCGCCTGGCAACCCAAATATTATGTGCGCGCCTGTTTTAATGCCTCGTTTGGCTGTTTGCTCAATAGCATAAACACTATCCTCGAAGGTATGGCCTCGGTTAATTCGGTTTAACGATGTGTTATAACACGACTCGATTCCATATTCTATGGTAACATAATGTTTTTCAGCTATTTCCTGAAAAAAGTCGAGTATTTCGTCATCAACGCAATCGGGACGTGTGCCAATAACCAAACCAATTACCCCAGGTACCGCTAAAGCCTCGTTATATAAGGCTCGCAGCCTATTTATTGGTGCATAGGTATTTGAGAAAGCCTGAAAATACGCCAAAAACTTGCTTGCGCGCCTGTACCTATTAGCATGAAATTCAACTCCTTCGGTAATCTGTTGGGTTATCGACTTTTGCGGAATGCAATATGAAGGACTGAATGCATCGTTATTACAGAAAGTACAGCCACCCAGTCCTTTAGAGCCATCGCGGTTTGGGCATGTAAATCCGGCATCGATTGTAACCTTCTGAACTCGCTCGCCAAACTGCGAACGGAAATACTCGGTATAATTATTATATCGCCGGCTATGCCCCCAAGGGTATGTCATTTTTGGTTTTTATTAGTTATGCTTTAACCTAAATAAGCATAAAAAAGTAATATTGGATTTTAATTTTCAACAATCTACCATAAGCTGCTGTTTTTGAATATTCAATAGAAGTTTTAAAGCGTCAATTAATTTAATTTTAAGTTCGTCGATAGTTTTGCATTGTGAAATAGCAGCAGGAAATTCCTCAATTTGCCCAACATACATGCTACTTTCAAGATCCTTTTGAATTAAAATTGTTAAATCGGTTGCTTTCATAATATCTAAATATTTATCTTGCAAAAGCAACCAAAATATTACTTTTTTGAAGATGATATATCTTAGTCGTAATACTAGTAATATTGATCACAATACTAGTTACTTACAATCCAATTTCGCCGAGCTGTCTGTAATTGAGAGTTGTACCAAAGCTCCTGCCCATTTATTATTCAACACGTTCAATTTTCGCTCCCAATTTATTCAATCGAACATCTATTTGTTCGTATCCGCGATCAATTTGCTCTATGTTGTGGATGGTGCTTGTGCCGTCGGCCGAAAGGGCTGCAATTAAAAGGGCAACGCCTGCGCGAATATCGGGCGAGGTCATTACTGTGCCGCGAAGTTTAAATTTATTGTCGAGCCCTATAACTGTGGCACGGTGGGGATCGCATAATATTATTTGTGCACCCATGTCGATTAACTTATCGACAAAGAACAGGCGACTTTCGAACATTTTTTGGTGTATAAGCACGCTTCCTTTGGCTTGTGTAGCCACCACTAAAAAAACGCTTAACAGATCGGGCGTTAATCCTGGCCATGGAGCATCGGCAATGTTCATTATCGAGCCATCGATAAATGTTTCAATCTCGTAGGAGTTTTGAGATGGAATATATATATCGTCGCCACGGCGTTCGAGCTTTATTCCAAGCCGTTCGAAGGAAATTGGTATTATACCCAAATTATCGAACGATGTATTTTTTATAGTAATTTCGGAATGTGTGAGTGCAGCAAGACCAATAAAACTGCCTACTTCAATCATATCGGGTAGAATTTGATGATTACACCCATTAAGGCATTCAACGCCTTCGATAGTGAGCAAATTGGAACTTACGCCCGAAATGCGCGCACCCATGCTGTTTAGCATTTTGCAAAGTTGCTGTATATATGGTTCACAGGCAGCATTGTAAATGGTGGTAATGCCTTTTGCCATAACCGCTGCCATTAGTATGTTGGCTGTTCCGGTAACCGAAGCTTCGTCGAGCAGCATATATGTGCCTTTCAGCGAACTAGCATCTACTTGAAAGGAATTTTCGGCGGCATTATAATTGAATTTGGCTCCTAATTTTTCGAATCCAATAAAGTGGGTATCAAGTCGGCGCCTACCAATTTTATCTCCACCAGGGCGAGGAATATATCCTTTGCCAAATCGAGCAAGCAGTGGGCCAATAATCATTATCGAACCACGCAAGCTTGCGGCTTTTTGCTTAATTTCGGGCGACTTTAGCAAATCTACCTGAACATTATCGGCTTTAAAGGTAAATGTCTTATCAGCTGGGCTACTAACCTTTACACCTAGCGACCTTAGAAGGTCAATTAAAATATTTACATCTTTTATATCGGGAACATTGCTAATTGTAACAGGCTCGGCTGTAAGTAAACACGCGCAAATTACTTGCAGAGCCTCGTTTTTTGCACCTTGCGGATAAATTTCACCACTAAGCTGAATGCCGCCCTTAATTTCGAATTTCGACATAACTAATTATCGGTTAAAACGAACGACGCTTTCTGGGTGAAGGTATCATTACTTTGTCGCGCTTTTTCTTGCCTTTATTAAGTATTTCGCTTGTTTCCTCAAAACGGTATGTTTCATCGAGTGTTAAGCGGCCTTTCGAAAGAACACGAAAATCGTTTACAATAACCTGATTGTCAACCGCCTCTCTATTCCAAGTAAGATACGATTTTTTCATGTGGTTGGCAATAATCTGCATAAGTGCACGGCGTTCGTCGTTGTCGGGCATATCGCAAGCCGTATTTATCATACGCTCCAATATTTTACCGTAATGTTTGTATCTAATAGCCGATTGCGGATATTCTACAATCTTCGGCTTTTCCTTAAATGTTTCGGGTACAGGAATATCATAAGGATAATCGATATCGAGCTTGAAACCCGACATGATGGCAATGTGATCCCAAAGTTTGTGTTTAAAATCGTGAATATCACGCAAGTGTGGATTAAGGTTGCCCATAACCGTTATTAATGCTTGTGTTAGCTGATTTCGTTTTGTACGATCGGCGGTGTCCATAATCTGATCGACCATTTGCTGTATATTTCTACCGTACTCAGGCAGTATTAGGTGCTTGCGCGACGTATTGTAATCGTAATCTATCATCTCCATTATATTTTTTTGCAAAGTTAGTATTTTTAGTGTATAGAATCAAACAATTTTTAATTTCGCAAACTTCAATAGTATCTGTTTTTGACCGCCTTCGGGAAAAAATATTGTTGCTTTTACGTTTGGCTCTTTTCCTTCCAGACTAATAACTTTCCCTGTGCCAAAACGTTCGTGAATTACCTGCATTCCTGTTTGTATTTCCGATGGATTGTCGGCCTTAAAATTGGTTGCGGCAGGCTGTTTTGCTTCGGCTTTGCCAAGTTTAATAAGGTTTTTGGGCTGATAAAGTGGTTTAACAACCTCTGGTTCTGCACTTTTTGAATTGCTAAAACGCGGCTTTCGTGTCCAAAGCGTTTCGTCGGATATTTCAAAATTGTCGTTAATAGGGTTCTTTAACTCCGGAAGATCAAGAAATTGTTCATCTATCTCGGTAATAAAACGGCTTGGATTACAGCTCTTTACATCTCCCCACTTAAATCGTGTGCCCACATGCGATAAAAAAGCCTTATTTTTAGCGCGGGTAATAGCTACGTAAAATAATCGTCGTTCTTCCTCAATATCTTCGAGTTGAGTGGTCGACATTTTACCTGGAAATAATTCCTCTTCCATTCCAACAACAAATACTACGCTAAATTCCAAACCTTTCGACGAATGAACGGTCATAATGGTTACTTTGTCGTTATCTTCGGGTTTTTCCGAATCGGCATCGGTAAGTAGCGCAACATTTTCGAGGTATAGTTCGAGAGTGCGAGGCCCTGCATCGGGTTCAGAATCAGTATCTTCTTGTGTAGTGTATTCCTTAATACTATTTAGTAATTCTTCTATATTCTCGAACTTACTAATGCTTTCGGGGGTTTTGTCGGCTTTAAGTTCCTTAATTATGCCCGATCCGGTAGCCACCTGATAAGCCAGATCGTAGGCATCCATGGTTTTTATTTGTGCAGCAAACTGCTTTATAAACGAAACAAACTGAGTTATTTTGGTTTTTGTGCCTTTATTTATGTCGATATCTACAAAATCGATACGTGAAGCAACATCAAAAAAGGCCATATTTTTCTGATTGCCAAACTCTTCAAGTTTACCTATTGTAGTGTCGCCAATTCCACGAGCGGGGTAATTTATAATTCGGCGAAACGCTTCATCGTCGCGGTGGTTTACTATTAGGCGGAGATAGCTGAGTAAATCCTTAATTTCTTTCCGCTGATAAAACGACAAACCGCCATATACCTTGTATGGAATGCTACGTTTACGCATCGATTCCTCGAAAATACGGCTTTGCGCATTGGTTCGGTAGAGGATAGCAAAATCGCGGTACATTAGCTGGTTAGCCATACGTAGGTCGATAATAGTGTTGGCCACTAGGTATCCTTCCTCGATATCTGTTGCCCCCTTCATCACCTTTATTCTATCGCCTTCTTCGTTTTCCGAAAAAACGCGCTTCTGTATCTGGTTTTTATTTTTCCCGATAAGGCTATTTGCCGCATTTACAATGTTTTGCGTAGAGCGATAATTTTGCTCGAGCTTAAAAAGCTTATATTCAGGGTAATCGTTACGGAAGTTTAAAATATTTTCGATTTTAGCGCCACGAAACGAATATATACTTTGTGCATCGTCGCCAACCACGCATATATTGTGGTGGTTTTGAGCTAGTTTCTTAATAATTAGATATTGAGCATAATTTGTATCCTGATATTCATCAACCAAAACGTATTGAAACATGTTTTGGTATTTCTGTAAAATTTCAGGAAAATCGCGAAATAAAATATTGGTATTCAGCAATAAATCGTCGAAATCCATTACTCCGGCTTTGTAGCATCTAACAACATATTCGCGGTAAATATCGGCTTGTTGCGGGCGTTTGCAAGCTTTATCCGACTCAATAGCGCGTGGGTTTGCAGCATACGCCTGTGGTGTAATTAAATTGTTTTTGGCACTCGATATTTTCGAGAACACGTCGTTGGGTTTATAAATCTGATCATCGAGATTCATCGATTTGATTATCTGACGAATAGAGTTTTTGGAGTCTTGCGAATCGTATATTGTAAATGTTGACGGATAACCGAGAGCTTGCGATTCGAGACGAAGTATTTTTGCAAATATGGAGTGAAACGTTCCCATCCATAGGTATTTAGCTCTACTTTCGCCTACCAAATGGCCAATTCGTTCCTTCATCTCCTTGGCGGCCTTGTTGGTAAAGGTTAGCGCCAGCACCGAACGTGCGTTTACACCATTATCGAGCAAATTAGCCAACCTAAATGTTAATACTCGCGTTTTGCCCGAGCCAGCACCAGCAATAACTAGCGACGGCCCGTTAATATTAGTAACAGCATTATATTGAACTTCGTTGAGGTCTTTTAAATAATCTTTCACGTTTTTTTCCTGAAAATTGGACTTCAAAGGTAATAATTCGAACTAAAGTTTGGGGGTGTTTTTATTAGTAGGCAACTTTTGAATTTGTTCCTGAGCCGATACTTCGCATAGCAATTTAGCGGTATTTGTATAAAAAGTGTATTGCTCTACAAGCTTCTGTTGTTGGTTAAACCATTCGTTTTCTGAAACATTAGGTGTTCTTGCCTTAACTTCTTTAAAGTGGTTCATTACATTTTCTACGTAATCTACTCGTCCTAAATAATTTAAGCTTGCATCAAGCAATATCGACTCTAACTTATTTGTAACATTATGAACACGTTGGGTGGAATGGATAAGATCGGTAATAATATTAGTTTGTTCGTCGGGGTATTTAAAATTAGGAAGAATTTCGCGAGCAAATTTTTTACTTGCATGAATGTAGTCGGAGTAGTTGGTAATGAAGCCTGTGTATAAAAATAAGGCCGCGGTACGCAATATTAGTAATTCTTCGGGCGACGCGCCCTCGGCTCTTCCAATTAGCTCTACAAGCGTACATGTATCCTTAGTGTATTTAGCGTTGTGAAAGTAAAGGTTTTTAGGTAATTCGCTATTAAGCTTTTCGATAATAAACTCTTCCAAATCGTGCAAGCGTAGTGTTTGCAGTTGCAAGAAAAATTGTTTGTTCGGAACAAGCTTTAAATCAACCGATAGTTCGGGGCGTATTCCTCTTACAAAATACATATCTATATCGCCCTTATATTTAACAGGCATTTTACCGCGGTTTTCGCAGATAAAAAAGTCCTTTACCAAATCGAAAGTATGCCCCGATATATTTACTTTGCCCGCTTCGCCCGACGATTGCATGCGGCTGGCAGTGTTTACCGTGTCGCCCCAAATATCGTACGAATACCTTTTATGCCCCACCACACCAGCAATTACAGCGCCTGTATGTATTCCTATGCGCAAATCCCAAATATTATCGTTTTTTAGTTTTAGTTGTTTCATGTATTCTTGCATTTCGAGGGCTGCAAGCACTACCTCCACTGGGTTAGTGCGGTTTTTGTATGGTATTCCGCCAGCGCACATGTATGCATCGCCAATGGTTTTTATTTTTTCGATATTATATTTATCCGCAACCGAATCGAAATGAAAAAAGAATATATCAAGCTCATCTATAAGCTTATCGGGGTTCATTTGTTCGGCAATTTTCGAAAAACCTTGTATGTCGGAGAAAAGTACAGTAACCATGTTAAATTTTTGCGATGTAGCTTTCCCTGTATTTTTAAGTTCGTCGGCGGTATCCTTCGGAAGCAAGTTTGCTAGTAAATCGTCGGTTTTTGCTTTCTCTTTCCGTAATTCGGCAGTACGTTGGTTAATAATGTGTTCCAGCTTTGCCTTTTCGAGATGATAATCGGCTCTTCGTTTTCGCACATATAATATAATTAAGGTTAATACAATGGAACCATACAAAACCAATGCCCACCACCTTAAATATATAGGAGCTTTTATGCTGAACGAAAATGTTGCTTCGGGCGATATAATGCCTTGACTGTTTGTTGCTTTAACTTTGAAAGTGTACCAGCCACGTGGTAAATTGCTGTAAACTATACTTTTATTAAATCGCCATTCGCTCCATTTTTCATCGAACCCTTCAAGAAAGGACGAATATTTCACGTTACTGCCACTTCTGTAGTCGGTGGCGGTGTATTCGAAGGTAATGTTGCTGGTTGTAGGATTTAATACAACGGAAGGCCTATTCTGTTTGGTGTATGGCTCGAATTGGTATAATACGGAGTCGCCTTCGATAAATATTTTCGTTAATAGTGTCGAAAAACTATTATTCGATAACGGCAAATTATTTGCGTCGAAAAAATCGATACGAACCAAGCTGCTATTGTAAAGTAGCCATAAACTGCCATTTTTATCGTAAAGTAAATCGTTAATTACATTATTGTTCGGTAAGTTGCTGTTTAACAATTCGAAATTATTTTTTTTAACATCAAACAGATACAATTTGTTGTTTTTAAATACAATAAGTAGTTTGCCCGAGGAAATTTCGATCGATTTTAAGTACAATTTCCAATCAATTGACTTGTTGGTGTATATCGACTTCTGAGCTAATGTATTCTTATTAAGGCTTATGAGTCCATTAAACTTATTAGGTTTTATCCATAAACTTTCCGCACCTTCTACCAAATCGGCAATATTATCATTTTTAATAATACTTGTTAGGTTCGAAAACACCTCTTTGCCTTTTTGCGAGTGGCGTATAATTGCTTGCAATTTATTTTTAATAAGATAAACGCAATCAGTGCCTTTAAATATTTTCAGACCTAGTACCGACGAATCTATCTCATTTAACGAATTGTTGCTGAATAACCAAAGCTGATATTTTGTACTTATATATAGTTCATTATTAACGTAATAAGCATTTTTGGGTTGAGACCAATTTTGCAAAGTAGCAGGAACAAGTATGGTATCAATTGTTTTATAGCCGTTTATAAATTTAATGCGTCCTAAAATAGAGGCGTTGGTTAATGCAATGTTGCCGTTACTGTCCTCAACTACAATAAATTTACCTTCCGCCTGCATTTTCGCCAAATTACTTCCGTCGTACTGCAAAATACCTGCATCGGTTGATATAAAAAGTACGTTCTGGCGATTACTTATTAACTGATATGAAATGCTTTTCGGAAAGTTTAAACTAAATGTGGAAATAGCTGTATTTACAGGGCTTTCAGTAGTATTTTGACTTTTAGCTACAAGCTGAAGCAGAAAAAAAAATAAGATAAAAAGAACAATTTTCTTATCATATCGATTAGAATTCTTATATTTAGAGGGTTTTATCATACCAATATTGCTTCGCATTCAAAGATAGTATTTTTCTTTATTTTTTAGTTAGTAAGGTGTAGGAAATAAGTTCCTACAAGGCGCGCAAAAATTTTAATACCGGAGCTTACTACAGTAAGTGAGAACTCAGCGAAGCGTTCACGAACACCATTAAAACAAATGGATTTGTGAGTAATTTAAAATTTTTGCAGCAACGCAGTAGGAGCTTATTTAATACATATTACTTTAGGTACTCAGAAATGAACACAAATGCAAGTAATAAGTAGCGAGTACAAAGAAACTTGTAATTCTCGTCAATATACTGTTAATTAAAGTATTACAGTTTTATATACATTTTTATAAAATATATCGTATAACCACTAAAACTCCAACAATAATAAAACGGCCATGGAAACACTAATGCAAATAATACTTGTACCTACCGATTTTACTGAAGTTGCCGGGTATGCAATTGAGCATGCTTTAAAATTTGCTAAACTTCTTAAAAAAGAAATTCTATTACTTCATATCATTAAAAGAGAGTCGGAGTATATGGAAGCAACGCGGGTTATTCAGCAACTTGCCGAAGCAACATTCACAAAATCAGGCATTCGGCCTCATGTAATGATACGCGAAGGAAGCATATTTTCGACAATTGGCGAAGTTTCTAACGAAGTAAATGCCGAAATGGTTGTAATGGGAACACATGGAATGCAAGGGCTGCAAAAAATTACTGGAAGCTGGGCGCTTAAAGTTATTGTTACGTCTAAAGCTCCGTTTATAGTGGTTCAAAGTTCACCAAAGACAGAAAAGATGGAAAACATTGTTTTTCCTGTCGATTTTAAAAAGGAAAACAAGGAAAAAATAGGCTGGGTAGGCTTTGTGGCAAAAATATTTGGCGCTAAAGTGCATGTATTCAAATCGAACTATACCGATAAGTCGTTCGTGAAGGAAACAAAACGCAATATGGTTTTTACCGAGAAATTTCTTAGAAGCAAAGAAGTTAATTATGAAATTATTACAGCACTACCTAAAAAGAACTTTGCCGACCAAACGGTTGATTATGCGCACAATATAGATGCCGATTTAATACTTGTTATCACTACTAAGTCGATAAATATGACCGATTACATATTAGGAGCATCAGAGCAATATATTATTACAAACAGCTCTCACATACCAGTTATGTGCATAAATCCACGTCCTACAAGAGTTGGAAGCTTTAGCACATCTGGAGGCTGATTGTATGTTTTCGGTTAGATTATATGGCATTATAAAATATACATAACCAAACTTTTAACATAATTTAGGAATGTTTTCAACTCGCAATACTCGAAATTTAAAATCATTCTAACTGGAACCTGCTTTCCATTTCATTTCAATTTAAGCTCACCAAAATTACTCTCAATATATAACGCTGGCTCAGTGGCATGTTGGTGTTTTGGAGCATGCATCATAAGCAAGGCTGGATGACAGAAAACAGCATCGCACTCCGTACTAAAATATAAATTTTCACCTAATAAGTAAGGATGCCGACCGAAAAGTTGTCATCCTTTTTTGTTTCTTTGCCATGGAAACCTAAAAACACTATTATGCAACATAAAATAATTTTTGCAACCAATAACCCTCATAAGCTGAAGGAAATACAAAGTTTGTTAGGCAATCATTTCGTACTTTTAAGTTTAAGTGATATTGGTTTTATGGGCGATATTCCTGAAAATGAAGCAACTTTGGAAGGTAACGCAATACAAAAAGTACATTATATTTTCGACAAATTCCATTTTCCCTGTTTTGCCGATGATACTGGCTTAGAGGTAGAATCGTTAAACGGACAGCCTGGTGTTTTTTCAGCGCGTTATGCAGGGCAGTTGCACGATTATGGTTCGGAGGAAAACCGATCGGCAGCAAATATAAATAAACTACTCGCAAACCTTATGGGCAAAGCCAATAGGCATGCACGTTTTCGCACTGTTATTGCTTATTTAGATGGCAAAAACGAATTCACTTTTGAAGGTATAGTAAATGGCTCAATAATTGACGTTAAGCGCGGTAACGAAGGTTTTGGTTACGATCCTATATTTGTTCCCGATGGTTATAACTGCACATTTGCCGAAATGCCATTGGTTGAGAAAAACAAAATCAGCCACCGCGCGCGTGCGTTTTCAGGTTTTGTGAAATATATGACAAAAGAAGAGTGAAAAACTAAATTGTTGAATAATAATAATCCAAGTTATTACGTTATCCCCAAAAAATATTATAATGAACAAAATTGTAAGCACCGTATTGCTTTCCTTATCGATAGGCACTGTATTAGCCCAAATACCAGTTGGTGCGTGGCGCGATCATCTGCCTTATTCTCAATGCTATAAGGTTATTAAAACCGACAATAAAATTATTACAGCTACCGCGAACAACCTGTTTGCGTATAATACTGCCGATAATAGTATCGAAAAACTATCCACAATAAGTGGTCTATCCGACCTAGGCATTGCCACAATGGAGTATAATATCGAAAAAAAACTATACCTAATAGCTTATACCAACGGCAATATCGATATTGTTAAAGGCAATGTAATAAATAATATAGCCGATGTTAAAAATAAAACAATGCTTGGTTCTAAACGAACAAATCATATTTATTTCCATGGTAATTATGCATACATTTCATTTTTCTTTGGCATAGTGGTGGTTGATTTGGAGCGTTTGGAAATTAAAGATACATATACGGTAGGCGAAGCAAATGAGCCATACGAGGTGTTTTCGGTTGTTGTCGATAACACTGATATATACGCTGGTACCGCGAAAGGTATTTTTAAAGCCGATGTAAACGACCCATTTCTAGTTGATTATAATCGTTGGCGCCGAATAGATAATATTCCTAATAGCACCGGCAAGTTCGATAAATTAGCAATATTTGACGGGAAAGTTATTGCAAACAATTATAGAGAAGCATACAATACCGACGCTTTATATTACTTGGAGGGAAATAGCTGGAACTCGTTTCTGCCAAATGCTAAATTGCATAAAAACGAACTTCGCGTAAGTGGAAATATGCTCCTAGTAAGCTGTCAAGGTGCTGTTTATACAGTAAATAAGAATTTTGAATCCAGCATTATCGATACTTATGGTTTCGATTCGGCCTACCCACAAAGCTCATTAATCGACGAAGTTGGAAATTTATGGATTGCCGACCAGCGTTCGGGTTTGGTTAGTCGCCGAGCCAATTCTTCCGAATTTTCAAGCACTTTTCCTAATGGACCTAATACTAATGGATTAATAAATATGCTTTGGTCTAATGGTTCACTCTACGTTACAGCTGGCGGATTAGATGCTTCTTGGAACAACATTTCAAGAGCAGCCGAATTTTATAAATTTTCGGACGAAACTTGGACGAGTGTTTCAAATACAAGCACTATCGATTATATATCGGTGGTTGCCGATCCAGTAGATCCAGCAAAAGTATATATTGGATCTTGGAACAATGGTGTTTTCGTTTATGATGGCAACAAGTTGGTTGAAAAGTATTATTACGATAACAGTCCATTGCAGAGTAGCATACCTGGAACTCCTTTTGTGCGTATTGGAGGTATGATTTTCGACGATGCTAAAAACCTTTGGATAATAAATAGTGGCGTTAAATACCAATTAATTAAAAAAAAACCGAATGGCGAATGGGAGGCGTTTGAATTAGCGCTGGGAGATAATACAAACGACCACACAATAGGTGGTATTCATCAGGATCGCAATGGAATGTTTTGGATAGTTGTACCACGAGTTACAGGCAGCGGAATATCTGTATTTAAGTCGAAAAACGAAAAACGATTCTTCAACCCTAAGAGCTTGTTGGGCGATGTAATTCCTCATATTTATTGTATTACAAGCGATAACGATGGTGTGGTTTGGGTAGGAACCGACCGTGGTGTGGTTACGTATTCTAACCCAGAAAGCGTGCTTGATGGAAATATCGATGGCGACCAACCCAAAATACCTCGAAACGATGGTACTGATATCATTGACCCTCTTTTAGGTACAGAAACTGTTAATTGCATGGCAGTTGATGGAGCTAACCGCAAATGGTTCGGCACCGAAAAAGGTGGCGCGTATTTGTTTTCGCCCGATGGAACTAAAGAAATACACCATTTTACCACAGTAAATAGCCCCTTGTTTTCCAATAGTATTAAAAGCCTTGCTATTGATGAAAAGAGCGGCGAAGTGTTTTTTGGGACTGACCAGGGAATTATTTCATATCGGTCTAATGCCACTGTGGCTACCGACGATTTTACCAATGTGTACGTGTTTCCCAACCCTGTTCGAGAAGACTATCATGGCGACATTATTATTACCGGCTTGATTGCCGATGCTTCAGTTAAAATAACCGACGTTTCGGGAAATCTGGTTTACGAAACTAAATCGCTTGGCGGACAAGCTGTTTGGGATGGAAATACAGGCGGGGGAAAACGAGTTGCAACTGGCGTATATTTGATTTTCTGCACTAATAGCGATGGTACTAGAACATTTGTTACCAAGATGTTGGTTGTGCATTGAAAAGATTACAGATGTGCAATTACAAATTACAGATGGGAGAATGTGAAGATGTGAAGATGTGAAGATGTGAAGATGTGAAGATGTGAGAATGTGAGAATGTGAGAATGTGAGAATGTGAGAATGTGAAAGTGAGAAGATGAAATGATCTGTAGATTAATAGTAGTGTGCTATTAACAATAGTTCCGGCAAAAACCTATTTTTATGTATTTCGTATTTCAACTTGTTAATAATTAACAAGTTGAAAAAAGCTGACCGAAGTATTGTTTTTGCAATAAGTACATATGAAATCGAGTAGGTAGGGGGATTACTCCCCCGCCCTCTCACACCACCGTGCATGCTTTCGCACACGGCGGTTTCCTTAAATTGTTTAACCGTTCGTAGTTTAATGTTAGGTTATACAAACCTTGTGCTTCAAACCACTCATTACCCATAGCCAGATTAGCTTGTGGGCAATTTGATTTACGCCAAAATCCTTTTCCCGATAAAGCTAATATCCAACTTTGCCATTTCTTTACGCCCATGTTTTCTAAAAAACGTTGTAGCGTAATAACTCGTTTGCATTGCTTGAGCCGATAACAACGTAGTTTACGCCGTATCCACCCATCAAGGTCGTGCAAAAGTTTGCGGCATTGTGCATATTGATAGTAATTGAGCCACCCTCGTAATACAGGCGTTAATTCGGCAATTATTTGCGCAAAACTCCTGCCCCTATTCCGTTTGGTTATGGTTCTTACTTTTTCTTGAATTTGTCAAGGCTCTTTTGCGCTATTGTTAGCATACCTCCGTTGAGTACGGTGTATCCTAAAAATTTGGTTTGGCGACTAAGGCAAACTTTACTCTTTTCTTTATTTACTATGAGTTTTAGCTTACCTTCGATAAAGCCCATTACCGATTGCATTACCCTCTCTCCTGCACTTTGGCTTCGTACGAAGATATTGCAATCGTACGCATATCGAACAAATTAGTGTCCCCTCCGTTCCAGTTCCGTATCCAATTCGTCTAAAACTATATTAGACAAATTTAGAACTAACTGTTCCTTAAATTTAAAGATTTGAACCTTCGTTTTGGTTTGCATGACCTTAACTAATATGTCCGCTGACTTCGGCGTGAGCTCAGTCGAACGCTGACTTCTTAACTCCGTCGCAGATATTATCGCTAATATCCTAGCCCTCCAAGGTACGGACCAAGACCTCTCGGGATAAGGTTCTTCCCTTTCATTAGGTTCTGCCTGATTTACTGTAAGCGATTACGGTTGATTTTTGGGCTTGCGCAATCCATTGCTCGCTCTCCCTCCGCAGTTCAGCCTTGTATCAGGTTTCTGTACGTCAAAACGCCAATTTTGCTGATGGCTTCCTTCAGATTTCACCTCACGGTGAACACCCTTGCCATTCGCTAACACTTCCTATCAACTCGGTGTGTGCAGGGACTTACACCCTGCAAGTCAAAGAACTATGCCCGGCATACAAAAAAGAGCATCTCGTTTCCGAGACACTCTTTTTTACGATTTTGCTGATCGTTTGGTTAATTATATCCGAAAGTAATCGAATATGTTCCTGTGTAAACGC
>JANYAP010000066.1 GCA_025361285.1 Bacteroidales bacterium
GATAGGTATTCCCGTCGAGGATTGCAGCGGGCCAGCCATCTAGCATAATCATTGTTCCGTCGCTGTTCCATGGCTGATTTTTTGAGTATTGATGGTATGGTTTTGCGGGTGCCAATCTTGTAATATCGCCAATGCGTGTAACCTTCGAACCAAATGTTGAGTCGATTATTGGCTTTAAATAGTCTGGTTTGGCAACACCGCTCGGTAGTTTATGGAAAGTAAGTTGAGATTGTAACGGATAGGTTTGTGCATGAACAATATAACTGCACACAGTCAAAACAAATACAAAAAACAACATTTTTAGCTTCATGAGTGTGTTCATATTAGTAAGTATATATTAAATGTAACTATTAAATTAATGAAAATAATTCATTTGTGCAAACTTTTGTAAGTATTAAAATCTAAAAAAGCCCCAAAAGTTAAACCTTTGGGGCTTTGGCACTTACATTATTAATTACTTATTGCTTAACAATTTTAGCCTGATACGATTTACCATCAACTTCAATCTTTATTAGATAAAGACCCGAAGAAAGACTGCTAATATCAACTTTGCCCACTGTAGTAACTTTCGAAACGATATTTCCGGAAGCACTTGTAATAGTAATAGTTGCTATCGATTGTAAACCACCAACAGTAATCTGATCTTTCGCTGGGTTTGGATAAACACTTAATCCGGCAGCGGCAAGTTCATTTACGGCAACAGGTAAAGTTATGATGTTAATGTCGTAAAATTCCTGCGTAACTCCATCTTCAGCTGTTACTGTTACAGTAATCAATTGTGGGTTTTCGGTAATTAAAATTAATCCAGCATCTACAACTGTAGCCTTCGCATCGGTAGTGGTTGCAGTTAATGTTACACTAGCTGTACCTGCGGGAACGGTAAGGTCGTTATAGAAATTTTGCGAACTAAAAGCAGGATCCAACACGCCTACCGATGGAACTATGTTCGATAAAGTAGCAACTTTAGATGGGTTAACAAAGCAAACTGGAGCTTCGATAGAAGAACCCATAAGGCGACGAATTTCGCCATAATATGCTGCTTGTGCATCGCATGTTAATGACATTGCCTTAGGTCCAGTTTGGAATGGGAACAAGGTATGGTCGCTTTTTGGTGTTTTAGCACTTAAACTGGCGTTGTATGGTACATTCTTTGCAAACCTTACAATAGCAAGGCTGTTATCTGGTCCGTAACCAATAACAGTACCGTTATGTGCATCGCTAGTTTGAATAAAACCCGCTCCAAGTGGTCCAGTATATTCAATAGAATCGTTCTTAACATGCGAATTGGCAAAAATAGGGTCGGCAACTACTTTAATTTTAGTAGTTTCGTATCTCTCAAGCATCGAAGCATTTAAGAACCAAAATTTATCGGGGCTTGCCCACTGCGCACCAAACAAGTTTGAATGAATAACCGGTGTGGTTGTTGCATCAAATGCTTGTTGAACATTCGACCATGCATCGCGACCATAAGCAATAAGGTCGGCGTTGTTTAGAGTATCCATAAATCCAGCCGAGGGCAACTCTATTATCTTGTCGTTAACAAGAAGTTTGGTAACAGCGAAACCTTGTTTCTGTAAGAAATCAATGATGGCAACATCGCCACCATGTGCATCTTCGGTTGGTACAACAATTGTTTTAAGCGAATTGTCGTAATAAATGAATGCTGGAGCTGCTATTGGCAAACCGGCCATCCGGCTTATTTCTGCGTAGTAAGCAATTTGTCCGTCGGGGTTAAGCGACATTTTTTTGCCACCTCCTTCGCTAAATGAGTAAATTGTATGCTGACTCTTTGGAGTTATTGCTCCAACACCACCATTGTATGGAACATCTTTTGGGAAACGTACAATACCTATATCGGCACCCTTCGAGCCAATTACTGTACCGCTATGTGTGCCAACATTGGTAACGAAACCTGTTTCAGTAGAGAAGTTTATTGAGTCGCCAATAACTTTACAGAATTGGAAAATAGCATCGGCTTTATCAATTGTCATCCATACTTTTTTGCCCGATTGAACATTCATATCACCATCTTCGAACCACAATTTAGGCGTGCTCCAACGTGCACCAAAAGCGTTGCTCGAAATTACCGGGGTTAAAATTTCGTCGAGAACACCCCAAGTGTTAATATGTGCGTTACGACCAACAATCACAACATCGGCAGCATTTAGAGTGTCGCGGAAACCGGCCGATGGAGCATCGAGATCAACTTTTTTCTTCGAGCTTTGTACGTCAATTACCGTGGGTACAAAACCGTTTTTTGTTAACCATACCACCTGATCGGCATCGTTGCCATTGTCGGGGTTAGTTAAAAGAACCACATTTCTTTCAGAAGCCGAACCAGTCATTACTTTAGGAGGTTCGATGGACATGCCTAAAGCATGACGAATTTCACCGTAGTAAGCAATAACACCATCGGCGTTTAATGATAACGACTTGCCGTTATCCTCGTTAAACGAGAATACAGTATGTTCGCTTTTTGGAGTAATAGCACCTGCACCTCCATTATAAGGAACATCTTTTGGAAAACGTACGATGCCAATATCGCTACCTTTCGAGCCTATTACTTTTCCGCTATGTGTGCCCACTTTTGTAATAAAACCAGTTAATCGTGTAAAGTTAATGGAATCGCCAACAATTTTACAGAATTGGAAAATAGGATCAGCCTTATCAATTGTCATCCACACTGTTTTGCCGCTTAAAACATTCATATCGCCATTTTCGAACCATAATTTAGGATCGCTCCAACGTGCACCAAAAGCATTTCCGGCAATTACTGGCACCAAAATGTCGTCCAAAACCCCAAGGCTGTTAAGATGAGCATTACGACCAACAATTACTAGGTCGGCATTGTCCAAAGTATCGCGGAAGCCAACCGAAGGAGCATCTAAATTAGCTGTTTTCTTTGCACTTTGCACATCAATTCTAAAAACTTTGAATCCATTAGCCATTAACCAGGCATACTGAGCATCATCGTTCCCATTGTCGGGGTTAGTTAACAAAACAATTGTTTTGTCGGAGTTTTGTAATTCCACAGCATTCATTCCTCCTGCGAAGAATAGCATAGTGGCAATAAAACACATTGTTAATGTAAAGTTTCTCATAAAAAAAATTTAGGTTAAAATAAATAGTAATAATTATATAATTAAAGTGAAATTCGAAATAATAAATTTAATTCAGTCAATACTTAGTACAAAAGTTTCGTTATCATCCATAACCGAAAGAAGCAAGAACCGATGCAAACACCCTTGTAATCCCCTATCAATATGGCATAGTTTTATTAACGCTATTTAATAAAACCATTTTCAAAACAATACAATCGATTGTGCAGTATATGAAAAAAAAACTCCTTGCTCTCATTCTAAAACAAACCACATTCCTACTACTATAAATTATTATGCCGAAATATAATCGCACAATTAGTAGTTGAAACAATTGCACAAAAATATGGTAAGAAAAGAAACGGGAAGTAGAAAATTGTTGCAAAAAAGTATAGTATTGTTGCAAATACAGGACAGTTAAGAGGTGTAAAACTGAATACGAAAAAGTTTCACACTTAATTAGCATCTATCCGTAATGTCGATAATTTGATTAGCAACGAGCTTTAGCACGTTGAAAAATAAAAAAAACAAATAGACTTTTGCCTAAATATCAATATATTATTTGGGCTAAAGCCCATTTTTAGATTTTCATTTTCTCTGGCATAAATACCAGAGCTATGAAAAAACCGACATTACGGATGGACGCTAATTAAAGCCCTTCAGGCTTTCACAAGTTTAACTCACATACATTGATTGTTTCAAATAAATGTATGTGAGCATTTTAAGCCCGATTACTGAGGCTAAACAACATTAATACCTCCTTAGATATTTACCGTTTTGAAAAAATCGATTTTTTTATTGATTCATAATTCCAACTATCAAGGCGATAACCCCAGCTAGCATAAATAAGTATTACCAAATAGAATGGTATGAGCAACAACATTGCATTTTGAGGACGCAGTGGATTATAATCGATAAGGTATCCGAAAATTACTGGTAACAAGGCACCGCCTATAACGCCCATTAATAACATGGCACCGCCAACTTTGGTGTATTTACCCAAATCGCGAAGAGCCAACCCCCAAATTGTACCCCAAAACATTGCCGTTGCAAAACCCATTAGAATAATGCAAACAATCGAAAACATTCCATTACCTAGGTAAGCACCAACAATTAATAATATGCCCCATAACGAACATAACTGCAAAGCTCTGTTTTGCGATAAATATTTAGGAATAAGTATTATAGTAAATATATATCCAAGCAACATTGCTATTAATGTAAATGTAGGAAAATGTCGTGCTTCTTCCATAGGTATGCCCAATGCTTTGCTATAAATAATCATTCCATCGATAGGGATAACTTCACAGGCTATGGAGAAAAACATAGTTACAACACCTAATATTAGCCAAGGATATTTAAAAACATTCGAACGGGGTTCTAGCTCCTTACTTACACCATCAGCTTCAATTTGCGATTCATTAACCTCAGGCAGATTTGAGAAAAAAACCATTACGGCAAGGCCTACCAACCCCAAAGTGATAATTATGTATGGTTCTACAATTTTCAATACATAACCATCTAATATTTTAGCACTGGTAGCAGCATCAACATTGGCAATGCTTGCAATAATGCTATCTGCATCTATTAAGAAAATTGAGCCTAACACAGTAATACTAAAAATACCAGCTACCTTATTAGCAATGCCTAAAAAGCCAACGCGTTGCGCTGTACTCTCAATAGGCCCAATAATTGCAACATAAGGATTAACAGCTGCTTGTAATAATGTTAAGCCAGTTCCTGTAATAAACAACCCAGTTAAAAATATTCCATAAGTTCGTAAATACGCCGCAGGAATAAACAAAAAAGTGCCAAACGCCATTACCGATAGTCCTAATACCATTCCCTTCTTATACCCAGTATGTTTTAATAGCCATGCCGATGGAAGAGCCATAAAAAAATAAGCAATATTGGCCGCAAAAACAACTAAAGTAGCCTGAAAATTTGTTAATTCTAAACCTATTTTAAAATAAGGAATTAGCACCCCATTAAGCCAAATAATAAAGCCGAATAAAAAGAAAATAATAGCAATAATAGTGAGCGGGTAGATGTAAGATTTGTTCGATGTCATAAAAGATAAGTTAAGTTAAAGATCATTATTCAAAACTTCTGTGAGCTTTAGTAATTTGTTGGCTATTACAATAATTTCCTGCCACCAAAACACAAAAATGCACTAAATCAATAAGTTAAAAAAAGTTTACCAAACTATTTATATTTATGTGAATTAAGGGTTGATATCATATTGTCATTCCGATGAAGGCTGTAATCTATTAAATATAAAAGCATTATGGATTCCAGCCTGCGCTGGAATGACGCTATACCGACATTTAGGAGTAACCTTAACAACAAGATACAATAATTATAAAATATTGTAAATGAGTCGTTTAAATTTTTATCGATTTGTCGATTTTCAACCCGTAATTCGAATAATTTACAATAAAATATAATGTGCTTAAAAGTACTATTTTATAACAGATTAAGTTCATCGCCTACACTAATAACACCAGTGCCATTATGAACAACATTTCTGCCAAATTCAATTCTATTTTTGGTCATCCTATATTTCGAAAGGGTTTTAATAGGCTCTCTATCAACATTAAACGCACCAACATCGGGATCGACATTAGGAATCATGCATCTACCGCAATTTTCGAGCCCAGTAAAGTTGATATTGTTGATAGTAAAATACTCAATACTATCTTCTTGGTAAGGATAACCTCCCGAAAAAACAATGTTAGGTCGAAACCGCCGCATGGAAACTGGAATTTGCATTCGGCTATTCAAATCGTTAAGAGAAGCTTCCCCAATCATCATAAAAGGGTATGCATCGGCAAAAGAGGTAAATTTACCCTTAGGTGCGTATCCAGATGTAGTATCCACAGGTCTCAAACTACTATCGGGCATAAAAACCAGTTTACACTTCGCTCCTATCATATCACTAAACCAAGCATCTGCCTCATCGCCAACCCTTTTACCATGTACGGTAGCGTTCCATATAGCTACACTTTCTAATTCCTCTAAAGCCGTAATATATGGAAGCTTAAGTGAACTTCCTTTTTGCTCAAGCGACTCAACCACTAACTCATTAGTCTCCAACGATACCGAAAGCAAAGCCATTTTAGGAAATTCCCTAAGTGAGATAAACTTGTTATTGGCATCAACTAGCATCCAACGTCGGTCGTACTGCAACCCACGGTCGGTAACCATGCTCGACAACACAGATATACCCCGTAACGATTTTATTGGATAAATAAATAACCGACTAATTTTAAGCATATTACATATTAAAAATTGTTAGCTAACCTTAACATTTCTTCTCTAATACACGCCTCGGCCTTTGGCTCCAAAAAGCTACTTCGTGCACGCCATGCCTCGTAACCACCGAGTTCCAATTCGTGTGCAGGGCAAACATAACCGCAATATGCATTAGCCAACGATATCGAAAAATATTTGTTACTAGTAACGCGTTTTTTTAACCATAGGCCAGTTTCGGCAAAGAATTCGCCTGGTAAAGCGCCAATTACAAGATTGCCAATTTTAAATACCTGTAAAGGAGCTAATGCGGTATCGGGATATTCATTCAAAAGTATTTGTTCGCGAGCATATATTTTTCGAATGCCTTCTTCGCTTTTATCCAAATCGATAAACTCACCATTCATAAGCACTTGTTTAGCAGTTTCGAGCTCAATAGCGGTAGGCTTTCGTACAGCAAACTCCAATTCGCTAAACCGCACTGATATTGAAGGATTTAAATCCCATTTTACATTTGCAATTTCCTCAAATACTTTTTGAGCTAAAGCGCCGCCAATTAATTTTGTTTTTTCGTAATCGCCTTTAGGAAAGCGATTGGGATTCATAAAATCCCAAATATTAATGTCGCCGCTAGTGCCATTACTCATAATTCCAACAAAATTATCGTCGGCATCTAATTTTCTATGTATCTGCCGCGAAAATTCGCCAAAATAATCGGCGGTAATTGAATCGACATTCCAATCGCCAACATAGTGCAGCGAATAATTGCCAAACACAGTAATCCATCGGCCGTTGAGCCCTTTAATAGCATAAAAACTAAGCTCAGGATCAGGAGTTGTAGCTGCTTTATCAATAAATTGTTCAACACCAAATGGGTTGGTTTTTACAGTATCCGACAAACCAGTAACAAGGTTTTTGGCAACATATCCATCCTTCATTAAATAACGGCGCGAAAGAACGTATTCAGGAACATTAACCGAACCCGACGCAATTTGTGCTGGAACTAACTTACCAACAGCCCTTTCAACGGCTTTAACAACTAAATCGGGCAGTTTTTTACGGAACGCAATATCGACTGCACCTCCAAGTAAACCAACAACATCGCCCGAGCCGTGGGTATGATTACTTGCAAGAAGGATATTTTTAGGGTTAATACCAGTTGCACGCTCTATCCTTAACTTTATATCGTCCATAAAGTCGGTACCCATAATACATATATCAACAATTACAATGACTACCGTTTCTCGTGCATCCTTCATAACCAGTGCTTTTGCATATAAAGGGTCGTGAATAAACCTAGCATACCTCGAAACCAAATCGACCCCAACAATAGTACCCATTACAGGGGTAATATCAACAGCTGCTACACCAGCACAAAAAAGGTGTTTTGAACTATCAGTATGATTAGTAGTGTTTAAGTTCATGGTTGAGTTTTGTTAATGCAATAATTTGAGAAATGGAATATAAATGCTTTTGGTAATACTTAAAACAGTGTGGTTATTAATAAATTATACATTTTGAATATTTAAAAACAAAACACAAAAAAATACCCCTGCCGAGGCAGAGGTATTTAATATATTATTATCTAGTTAAAGTAAACCTTAACTAGATAATTAAAAACTTATTGTATTACAATAGCTTTTTTAGTTTGTACACTACCGCCAACTTGTAATTTAACGATATATACACCACTAGCAATGTCTGAAGGAATAACAGCGGTATTTGCAGAAATAGCTAATTTAGCAACCTCAACACCAGCAACATTAACCAACGATACAGAAGCATTATCAGCACCATCGAAAGTAATAATTTTACCAGAAACTAATAAACCTAAATCGGAATTTGTAATATTTTTTACTCCAACAATACCGCAGTTGCCAGTATATGAACCTTTAGCTTCATAAGCAGCAACAACATCAGCACCCCACAAGTTCAAATTGCCTAGAGGGAAACCATCAGATGATGAAGAACAAGTTGCAACTGTAGGTTTAAAATCGAACGGTAATGGCCAAATGAATTCACCCCTAGCTTCGCCACCTGGACGGTAGGCTATTTCAAAAGGAAAGCCTGCAGCGCGCATAACTACAGGTAAATGACGATTCAAACGCGTTATAAATGCCTGTGCGAAAGCCGCTTCAGGTAAAGCACCCATAGCAAATTTAGGATCGTATGCAGTTCCATCCTTAAGATTGCCAGTTAAATCCCAACCTTTATATTTTGCAGCATAAACATAATCAGTTAAAGCAATTAATGGCTGTTCCGTTACTCCATTAGCTTTGTGAAAATCGAGTACTCTTTTTTCATTAAATTTCAAATTGTTAGTTATTTTTACA
>JANYAP010000091.1 GCA_025361285.1 Bacteroidales bacterium
CCTCTACAACCTCTACAACCTCTACAACCATTACAACCTCTACAACCATTACAACCTTTACAACCTCTACAACCCCTACAACCCCTACAACCCCTACAACCTCTACAACCTCTACAACCATTACAATCCCTACAACCTCTACAACCATTACAACGTTTACAACCCCTACAACCTCTACAACCTCTACAACCTCTACAACCTCTACAACCTCTACTGCCTCAAAAAAAACATAAACATGAAACTTTCGGTTATTATTGTCAATTACAATGTAAAATTCTTTTTAGAGCAGTGTTTATTCTCTGTTTTAAAATCGATGCAAAATATTGATGGTGAGGTTATTGTTGTCGATAACTGTTCCGTAGATGGTTCGGAGGGTATGGTGCAAAACAAGTTTGCCGAGGTTAAACTTATTGCTAATAAACTTAATGTTGGCTTTGCCCGAGCCAACAACCAAGCCATGAAAATTGCGTTGGGCGAATATATTTTATTGCTTAACCCCGATACAGTTGTTGAGGAATCGACCTTTGCCCGATGCATTGAGTTTATGGATAACAACCCCGAAGCAGGTGCCTTGGGGCCAAAAATGATTGACGGGAAGGGTAATTTTTTACCCGAATCGAAGCGCGGATTACCTACTCCCGAAGTGGCTTTTTATAAGATATTTGGACTTACTTCGCTATTTCCAAAATCCGAAAAATTTGCAAAATACTATATAGGGCATACCAGCATTGACGATACACAGGAAATTGAAATTCTTACAGGTGCATTTTTATTCATTCGCCATAGCATACTAGAAAAAGTTGGATTACTCGATGAAGCATTTTTTATGTTTGGCGAGGATATCGATTTTTCGCACCGCATTGTGCTGGCTGGCTATAAAAATTACTATTTTCCCGAGGTGTCGGTTATTCATTATAAAGGCGAAAGCACCAAGAAAGGAAGCTTAAATTACGTGATGATATTTTACAATGCTATGCAGATATTTGTAAATAAGCATTTTAAAGGTAATCAGGCACGATTATTTTCACTAATTATAAACATAGCCATATATTTGCGAGCTGCTATGTCGTTAATAAAGAGATCGTTTTCGCGTATTGTTAACGTATTGCTCGATTGCATGCTTATGTATGCCTCATTTTATTCGGTTTCATTGGTTTGGGAACGGTTTTTCTTCCAAAACCAATCATATTACCCCGATATTTTTCAATCGATGCTGATACCAGTTTATGTAGCAGTTTTAATTATTGCAAGTTGGTTATCAGGTGGTTATAAAACTCCGTTTAATTTTCGAAAAGCTTCGATGGGTATTGCGTTTGGCGCAATTGTTTTACTTGGAATATATGGGTTGTTGCCAGCCGAATATAGGTTCTCGCGAGCCGTTATTTTGCTAGGGGTAGCATTTTCGGCAATTATGTCGTTATCAAGCAAATACGTTTTAAGTTTAACTGGTGTTAAGGCTTTTACGCTAGATGTAGCTCGCGAACGGCATTTTGCCATTGTAGGCTCGGTTGATGAATGCATACGAGTACAAAATATTCTGCGTCAATCGGGTGTAAACATGGGCAATTTGGTAAATGTTTATTATGGTAATGAAATACCTACCGAATTTTACGTTGGAAATTTGCCTCAAATTAACGAAATAGTTGATATTCATAAGATTGACGAAATTATTTTCTGTGCCAAAGACGTTAGTTCGTCCGATATAATTCGCAATATGACGGAAATGAGCAATTTGGATGTCGATTTTAAAATAGCTTCGCCAAACAGCGAATCGGTAATTGGCAGCAACTCGTCGAATACCGCTGGCGATTTATATACAATTAAGGTAGAATCTAAAAATGGAAACCGACCAATTGTGAATTTCTAAAAAACTTTTTTAGCTTTTTTTTGTTCAACTCAATGTAACGCGTAATACTTAATAATGATTATTGAAGTTCGGCTGCCCGCAATGGGCGAAGGTATAATCGATGCTACTATTAGTCGCTGGCTGGTTAAACAAAGCGATTTTGTAACTAAAGACACTCCATTAGTAGAAATATCTACCGATAAGGTTGATTCTGAAATTGTTGCCCCATCTGACGGATATGTGCAAAAAATGTTAATTAGCGAAGGCGAATTGGCTAAAGTTGGCGAGCTGCTTGCTATTTTATCAACGCAGCAAAACGAATTTTTCGAAGTGTCTGGCAGCAAACCTGTTAATACCAATATTGATTTAGAATTTAAAGTTAAAAATATTGATACCAATAAACCCGTAACGGTAAAAATAATTTCGGAGCGGTACATCTCGCCTTTTATACGAACTATTGCCATGCAACACAATATTTCTGCTGGCGAACTCGAAACTATCTCAGGATCAGGTATCGACAAGCGGATTACTAAGTACGACATTGTCGAATTTTTGGTTAGTAAATCACCTGATTATAAATTAGATACATCATTTCCCAAACCCACAGTTGTTAAATCTGATAATAACTTAAAAGACGTTGAATATCAAGAATTAAGCCGTGTAAGGAAAATGATTGGCGCAAATATGCTTCTTTCGAAACACACCGCTCCACATGTTTCGTCGTTTGTGGAAGTAAATGTTACAAAACTAGTTAGCTGGCGAAACAAAGTTAAAACCGATTTTGATAATCATTATAACGAAAATCTTACATTCTTTCCTTTGTTTATTGAGGCGGTAGTTAAAGCCTTACAAAATTTTCCACGAATAAACGCCTCATTGGAAGGCGATTACATAGCTATAAAAAAGAATATTAATATTGGTATAGCAACTGCGCTACCCGATGGAAATCTTATAGTTCCAGTTATTTCCAACGCTCACACGTTAAATTTACCCACACTTGTAAAGCAATTGAACAGCCTTTCGCACAAGGCACGTGAGTCGTCGCTTTTACCGTCCGAAATTCAGGGAGGAACTTTTACCATTACTAACGTTGGTTCGGTGGGCAATACCGGCGGTACTCCTATTATTAGGCAGCCCGAATTGGCTATTCTTGCAATAGGAAGTATAAACAAAAAACCTGTAGCCGTTAAAACTGGTCAACAATACGGTATAGCTGTTGCCGATGTGGTTGAATTGTGGCTTTCGTACGATCATCGAATTATCGATGGAGCCTTGGGTGGTGCTTTTCTTAAACAAATTGCCGAATATCTTCAGGATTTTGATGACACAAGAACGGTTTAGATAAAAAAACTATTATATTTACGTCATCATACCTAATCAATTACCTAATTTGGCAGCTACTAATTATCGGAAACAAAATTCCATATGGTTATTCTTTAGCAATAAACCGTTCAACAAAGCCATACTTATTGGTTTTGTTTTAGTTATATGCTCGCAGTTTGTTCCAGCTCAGGACAACTCGAAAAATAAAGGTTTGTTTCTCGAAGCCGAATCGTTTTTTTTGTACGAGGAATATCCCGAAGCACTTCCTATTTACGCCAAGCTTAACGACCTATATCCTCTCAATTATAATATCGATTATAAAATTGGGCGTTGCTACATTAACCTTCCTTACGATAAAATACGAGCCATTGATTATCTGGAAGTTGCATCGAAACATATTTCATTAACACACAAGGAAGGTAGCTTAAAGGAAAATAACGCCCCGCTCGACGCTCTTTTTTTTCTTGGCGATGCTTATCGAGTTAACAATCAGCTCGAAAAGGCCATTGCAGCATACCAGAGTTTCAAATCTCAATCGAACGATAAAGTATATGACTTAAAATTGGTGGACGATCAGATAAATGCCTGTAAATTAGGAATTGAACTTCAGAAATCGCCTATCGATGTTTCGGAATCAAATTTGGGCGATGTTATAAATACGCGGTTTTCCGATACTAATCCGGTTGTTTCCGAAAACGAAACCGTAATGGTTTACGCCTCTAAACTACCGTTCTACCAGGCTGTTTATTATACTAAAAAGGAAAACGGCAAGTGGTCGAGTCCAGTAAATATTATTTCCGATTTAGGTATCGACGATGATTGCCTACCAACCAGCATTTCTGCCGATGAAACCGAACTTTACCTATACCGGTCCAACGAATTTAAAGGCGATATTTACGTTTCGAATTTTAAAAATGGCAAATGGAGTAAAATACGTAAGCTAAACGACAATATTAATACAAAGTACTGGGAATCTCATGCTTGTATTTCGCACGACGGCAAAACCCTGTATTTTACAAGCAACCGTAAGGAAGGTTATGGAGGTTTAGATATTTACAAGTCAACTCGCTCATTTGGCGATAATTGGGGACTTCCAGTTAACTTGGGGTCGGCAATTAATTCACCGTACAACGAGGAAACGCCATTTGTTTCAACCGATGGTAAACGTTTGTATTTCAGTTCGTTTGGACACGAAACAATGGGCGGATACGATGTATTTAGTTCCGACTTAAAAGCAGATGGATCGTGGGCTAAACCTGTAAATATGGGCTACCCAGTTAATACTTCCGACGATGATCTGTTTTTCAATCCCTTACGCGATGGTTCTATTGCGTATATTTCGAAATTTGATGCCGATGGTAAAGGGAAATACGATATATACCGTTACGATATTTTTTCGAATCAAAACACTCGCAAATATCATGTAAATGGTAATGTTCAAATACCATATTCGTGGACCGATATAGCGGGGCTTCGCGTAACTGTTTACGATAAAAACAAGAAGGACACCATTTTACGTAAGGTAATTAATGCCGATAAATTTTCGTTTGAAACATCGCCAGGTAATTACGAAGTAAGCTTTTCGGGTGCGGGGTTGCAACCGCAAACACTGGCTTTAGTTATAAACACTGGCTCGAAAAAAACCGATATTGCGTTAAAAACAATAATGAAAATTCAACCAATGCAGTTAGTACTTGCTGCACCCGAAAGTATATCAAATGCTAAAAATAAACTTGTTAAAAATAAACATTTAGTCGATAAAACAAATAATGCATTAATTTACAGTACATTAAATAAAAATGCCGATTTGGTAAAAATAACCGAGGTTGACAATAAGAAATTACCAACTTCTAAACCTATTGTAAATATAGCAGTTGCAACTAATAACCCAATAAAATCGAACATACCTTCCCTGCCTTACCTGTTTTTGTCGGGAATAATCGCAATTGGGTTTGTATTGTCTATATTAATTATTAAACGCCGAAGGAACGATAATCAAAAAAGTACCTAAAATTCTGTATTTTTGCCTAACGCCTAACGACAGTTGTTTATGAACCAACCAATTAAATATTTATTGTTGTTTTTGTTTATTTTAAATGGTTTTACAAGCTATAATGCAATAGCTCAAACCGATACGAAGTATCCAGAATCGATGCTCGAAATAAACGAATACCTTCTTACCAACGAGTTCAACGAAGCGTTACCAATTCTTAACGATCTGGTAAATGCTGGTTATCAGAATGCTAACGTAAACTATAAACTAGGTTTGTGTTACTTAAATTCGTTTAACGACAAGCATAAAGCCATTTCATATCTAAAAGCTGCATGCATAGGTATTTCCGATACTTATTCTGCTGATAATGAAAACGAAACGAAGGCTCCAGCGAAAGCGCTCTTGTTTTTAGGCGACGCATACCGATACGAAAATCAGTTTAAGGATGCCGAGGTTGCATATCGCAAATATCTAAATAAAGTTATTAGTTTTAAGACAGATAGAGAATTAGCTCAAAAACGACTCGAGGAATGCCGTTTCGCTCAAATTTTAATGAAAAGCCCTATTAACGCCACAATTAATAACCTCGGAAGCACTATCAATAGTGGCATTTCAAATTTTAACGGATGCCTGTCGGGCAACGGGAGCGTTATGGTTTTTACCCGAAGACTAAAGTTTTACGATGCAATATTCTATTGCACACGCACTTCCACAGGCTGGACGGAGCCCGAAAATATTACCACACAAATAGGTTCTGATGGCGAGCTACATCCGACAGGTCTATCGTTTGATGGCTCTCGGATGCTATTAATGAGCTTTACACACCTTAACGGGTACGATATTTTCGAAAGCATTAAAATAAATGGTAAATGGAAGAAATACAAGGTTTTAAATACCGTAAATTCGCCTTTTAACGAAATCGATGCCACATATTCGTTTGATGGTAAATCGATTGTGTTTTCTAGCAACCGAAGTAATGGTATTGGGGGATACGACATTTACACTTCCACTTTAGATAGCGATGAAAAATACTCCTTGCCTATCAATATCGGCGCTACTATTAATACCATTTGGAACGAAAAATCGCCTTCGTATTATAATAACAGCAACTCCTTGGTTATTAGTTCCGAACGTAAACCCGGAATGGGAGGGTACGATTTGTTTTATTCTAACAAAAAAACCGATAACGAATGGAGCGATATGTATAATGTTGGTTATCCGATAAATACAATAGATAACGATAATGAATTTCAGCTAAAATCGACGGGGCAAGAAGGAATTATTGCCAAACACGATAAAGATGGATATGCCGAAATAGATATCTTTCAGGTGCAAAGCGAAAAGTTTTCGAAATTTCGACTTATTCCATTGAAAGGTAAGGTAATGACTAACGGCAACGAAGCATTTTCAACGAAAGGCTCATTGTTTTATTTAGTCGACGAAACCCTAAACGATACCCTTACTGAATTTACCGATGCCGACTCAGGTAAGTTTAATACTGACATTTATCCTGGTAATTTTCAGCTAATTATGACTGATGCTAATAAAAAGTCGATATCTCAATCGTTTACTGTTCCGTCCGATTTAGATAAACCCGAATTTAATTTTGTATCAACTTTCACTAAAGTTCCCGAAGTAGCTAAAATACAATCGATTGATTCAATAGAAGTTGTGGATATATATTTTGATTTCGATAAGGCCGATATTTTATCAAACCAGCAATCTATTCTTAATGAGTTAATTACGATATTGAAGAATTATAAGATAAGTAAAATAGAACTTGTAGGATATTCCGATTCAAAAGGCTCGCCAGATTATAACCTATTATTATCGGCAAAACGAGCCAAACAAGTAATGAAGTATTTTGCCGAAAGTGGCATCTCAGATACTGTTATTACAGCCAAAGGCCTTGGTAGTTCTAATTTTGTCTCTATAAACACTAACCCTAACGGTACCGATAATCTTAAGGGACGCGCTTTAAACCGACGCGTGGAGATATTGATAGTTCCAACTATTCCAAATGTTATTTTTACAAGAAAAAATGTTATTCCTAAGGAGCTACGCCCTTGATTATTAATAAACTTATGGTTAATTTTACGTTTTGTAATAGCTGTAAGTTTGTAAGTTTGAGTTATTCTTTGCGTTTTGTTTAATAAATATATTAAATTTGCTTTAAGCTAAATTTTTTTAACCATGAAACGACCTCTACTACTTTTTTGGGCGTTTGTTCTCGTACTTATGCCTGCAACCGCACAAAAGTCGCCACAAAATTTAAGGCAGCTTTTTCTCGATGCAGAGTACTTTTTCTTAAACGAAGACTACGAAGAAGCTCTTTATTCGTACAATACACTTTATAAACGTGGTAATGCCGAAAATGCTAATATTAATTATCGCATAGGGCTGTGTTATTTAAATATCCAGGGCGAAAAGGAAAAGGCTATCGGATACCTTTTAAAAGCCACCACCAATGTGAGTGCTAAATATACTGAAGGTGCCTATAAGGAAAGTAAAGCGCCTTTCGATGCTTGGTTTTTTCTGGGTAATGCGTATAGGATTGACAATCAGTTAGATAAAGCAATGGATTGTTACAAGCAATTCAAACTTCTGGAAGGCGCAAAAAATATTATGGCTAATAAGGTGGCTAATAAGGAGATAAACGCTTGCGATATTGCTCGTAGAATGATGAAATCGCCTGTTTATGCGAAGACTAAAAATCTAGGTCGCCCTATAAGCACTAGCTCACGCGATTATTTTCCGGTTGTGTCAGGCGACGAATCGGTATTAGCGTATAATTCTACCCAAAAATTTTACGAAGCAGTATTTTTTAGTAAAAAAGTTAATAATAAATGGACTTCGCCTCTTAACATTACTGCCGAATTGCAGTCGGATGGCGATCAGTTTGTTTCCTCTATTTCATTCGATGGATCAGAATTATACCTTCGTAAGGAGGATAATTTCGAAGCTAACCTCATGGTAGCCAAATACGAAAACGGCCGATGGACAAAATCGAAGCCTTTAAGTAGAAATATAAACACCAAATTTTTCGAAGGAAATTGTTGTGTATCAAAGGATGGGCTTACTCTATATTTTTCAAGTAACCGATCGGGAGGCACTGGTGCAATGGACTTATATAAAACCGAGCGTAAGCCAAACGGCGATTGGGGTACGGCAATTACCTTGGGTAATGTAATTAATACCGAATTTAATGAGGATGCCCCTTTTATTTCGGAAGATGGTAAACGGCTGTATTTTTCCTCTCAGGATCATGGCACCATGGGCGGATATGATGTTTTTTATTCCGACCTTGGTAGCGATGGCAATTGGCAAGATCCTATTAATCTGGGATATCCTATAAATACAACCGACGATAATACGTTTTTTTGTCCTGTTAAAGAAGGAAAAGTAGCCTATGTGGGCATGTACACAAAAGAAGGCTTTGGAAAGGAAGATATAGTTCGCGTTCAACTAGTTGCAAACGCCAACGATGGAATCGCCGAACAAGCCGACGACGAAAAAATTGAAGCAAAACCAAGTACTCAGCCCGTTGTACGCGAATTACCTGCCGATGTTGAAAAAGCTCTAACTCAGGTAAAGGATGAAGGTACTAAAATACCTGCCGAAACGAAAAGCGAAATAGACAACCTCGTTTTACGTTCGTTCTTTTTCGAGTTTGGCAGTTCGGCAATTTCCGAGCGCTCCCAACGAGAGCTCAATCATCTTTCGCTTATAATGGAAAATATACCAGAGTTAAATATCGAATTAATTGGTAATACCGATGCAAAAGGCAACGATAATTATAATAACTTGTTATCGGAAAAACGCGCCAATAATGCCAAAGCTTATTTGGTTAAAAAAGGAGTAAAATCGGCTCGAATTAAAGTAAAAGGTGTTGGAAAACAGAACTTTATAGCTGTTAACAGTAATGCTGACGGAACTGACAACTCGGAAGGTAGAAAATATAACAGGCGCGTTGACGTTGAAGTACTTAACGGTCAAGCTAAGAATGTTATAATCGAAAAAGTTAACGTACCCGATGCCCTAAAAATTAAGTAAAGTAAGCCCCAGAGATGGGGCTTTTTTATTTTTTCGAAAAATGATAGAGAAATTGTGATATATTTATAAATTTGAGCTGTTTCCAATTGTAAGTTCATACCTTGTAAATACTATGCAAAAACTAGCTTATTCTAATCTTTTAAGTCGAGTATTATTAATAGCTTTTTTGTCGGCTTTTACCAGCTACAACTATTCGCAAACAGGTAAATTAAAAGAAACCTATCAGGAGGGTAACGGCTTTTTTAAGGACGAAGATTATAAAGAAGCTATCTATTATTTTTTGCAACTCGAGCAGAAAGGCTTCATAAACCCTAACATTCAGTTTAAAATTGGCACTTGTTACCTTAATGTACCTGGCGAGGAGTCGAAAGCCATTCCTTATCTGGAAGAAGCCGTAAAGCATATAAACTATAAATACAGTGCAAAGGATCCATTAGAAAAGCAGGCACCTTTACACTCATTGTTTTTTCTGGGAAACGCATACCGTATTGATAATCAGCTTGAAAAAGCCTTAGAATCATACGATAAGTTTACTAATTCGCCATATTACGATGGAGTATATAACCTTAACATTGTCGAAAATGAAATAAAATCGTGCGAACGGGCAAAAATTATTCAAGATGCTCCAGTTGAAGTTGTTTGGCATAATGTTGGCGATCAATTAAATACAGCTAGCTCCGAAATTAACCCTACTATATCGGGAAATGGTAACGTAATGGCGTATCTAACAAGCCTTAAGTTTTACGATGCCATCTACGTTACCCGCAAGCTCGACGGAAAATGGCAAGCACCCGAAAATATAAACCCTCAAGTACTGTCGGATGGTGAGTTTTACCCAACGGCCTTATCTTATGATGGTACGCAATTATATTTAATAAAACGAAGCCTTACCAATAGCGATATATATTTAAGCGAGCTGAAGGATGGAAAGTGGAGCGTTGCTAAGGCATTGAACGGCAACGTTAACTCCTCAAAGAGCGAAACGTATGCTGCCATTTCGGCCGACAATAAAACACTTTATTTTTCGAGCAATCGTAATGGTGGTAAAGGCGGTTTCGATATTTACAAATCGGTTAAAGATAAAACCGATGAATGGACCAAGGCCGAAAATATTGGCAAAATAGTTAATAGCCAATACGATGATGTATCACCAAGCATAACTTCCGATGGTAAAACGCTGTATTTTAGTTCTAAAGGTCATTACAACATGGGTGGTTTTGATATTTTTTATTCCTCCACAGTAGATGGTGAAAAATGGAGCATTCCAGTAAATTTAGGTTACCCTATAAACACTACAAACGATAATTCTGGTTTTCAGGTTATTGGAGATGGTAAAAATGGCCTAATTTCGCGTATAGCCTCCGATGGATATGGTAAAGCCGATGTTTACGAAATAGAAATAAAGTCGCAGTTTGTTCGGAAAGACGATAAAAAATAAACACATGAAATATCTCGAAGGGAAACTTGTTCAACTGCGTGCCCCAGAAACCGATGATTTAGAGGTACTGTACAAATGGGAGAACAATACCGATATTTGGCAGGTAAGCAACACTATTGCTCCATTCTCGAAGGTTGTACTTAATAAATATATCGAAACTGCGCATCAGGACATATACGAAACCAGGCAGTTGCGATTTATGATTGATACTTTGGACGATGATACAAAAACCGTCGGAACAATCGACTTGTTCGATTTCGACCCTTATCACCTGCGTGCTGGAATTGGAGTATTAATTGGCGACGAGCCTAGTCGAGGAAAAGGATATGCTCAGGATGCTCTTAAAACCATTGTATCATACTCATTTACTGTACTTAAACTACATCAATTATATTGCCATATCGATCCAGCAAACGAAGCAAGCATTAACTTGTTTAAAAACATGGGGTTTCGAATAGTGGGCGAGAAGCAGGATTGGATATGGACTCGTTCTGGTTGGACTAACGAGTATATTCTACAGCTAATTAACCCATTATAAGGTCGTTAAAGTTGGGTATTTCCTTTAAAAATTCACTCGAATGATTAGAATGGTTTACCCGCAAGCAAAAATGCTGTAATCCGTTGGTAATCATTAATATACTCAATTCGTATTTTAAATTATACCTAACTATTTGCTCGAAAACATCGCGAGTTAATTTTACTTCAGGGGACTTACATTCAACCAAAGCAATAGCAACGCCTTGTCGGTTATGTATCAGAATATCAGATCGTTTATTCACCTGATACAAAATAAAACCAGTTTCAACCGACATTAATGAAAGTGGATAGGTTTTTTCCTCCTTCAAATATTGAATAAAATTTTGACGAACCCATTCCTCGGCGGTTAAAGCAACATATTTGCGACGAATAACATCGAGTATTAAATTTCGATCGCCTTCGGGCTTTATTTTGAACGAATATGTTGGTAAATTTAGCGCCTGCATTTTTATAATTATTGCAGCAAAAGTAATTACGATTTATGGATTTTAACCAGATTTTAACCGATTTAAAGAACAAGAATTATAAGCCCATATATTTTCTGATGGGCGATGAAACCTATTTTATCGACGAAATTACTAACTATATTTCTGCCAACGTTTTAACCGAAACCGAAAAGATATTCAATCAGGTTGTTTTGTACGGTAAAGATGTTGATGCTGTTGCAGTTATCGATGCTGCACGACGGTATCCAATGATGGCTAGCCATCAGGTAGTTATAGTTAAGGAAGCTCAGAATATTAAAAATATCGACGAGCTTATACATTATTCCGAAAAGCCTTTGAAGACTACCATACTGGTAATCAACTACAAGTATAAAACCATCGACAAACGGAAAAAGCTGTACAATTCCATCGATAAAATGGGCATTGTATTAAATTCCGAAAAGTTATACGAAAATAAAATTCCCGATTGGATAACCAAATATTTAGCCCAAAGCGGCTATTCAATTGCGCCCGAATCGGCGGCTTTACTTAACGAATTTTTAGGAAACGACCTTGGAAAGATTGTAAATGAGCTTAGTAAGTTGGTTATTAGCGTGCCATCAAATACCAAGCGAATAACCAACGATTTAATTGAGAAGAACATAGGTATAAGTAAGGATTTTAATAATTTCGAATTGCAGAAAGCACTGGTAGCTCGCGATGTACTTAAGGCTAACCGCATTATCGATCATTTCGAGAAAAACCCAAAAGATAATCCGCTTGTTGTTACTATTGCGTTATTGTTTTCGTATTTTCAAAAAATATTTACATATCACTTTTTAAAGGACAAATCGAAAGGCGCAGTGGCCTCGGTATTAAAGGTAAACCCTTATTTTGTAACCGATTACGAAGTGGCTGCTAAGCGCCTTCCTCCAGCTAAGCTTGTAGAAATATTTTCGTTGCTGCGCGAAGTTGACTTAAAATCGAAAGGAGTAGGAAACACTTCCTCAACCGATGGCGATTTGTTAAAAGAACTAGTTTTTAAGATAATGCATTGATAAACAAATTATTTAGAAGATTATTAGACTGTAGGTTTTAGGCTGTAGGAGCTTCGTTGGAAACTTTAAAATGGCGCTTGTTATGCACATTCGAATTGATTTATCGATACTGTCTGAATAATAATATTTATCCTTGCAAATATTATGAATAACAGCTAATACAAACAGTTCGTCCTGATGGGGCTTAATTTGAAAGAATTAAATAATTTACACAAACAGTTCGTCGCTATGCGACTAAATAAAGCAGCATAGCTGCGAACTGTTTGTAGTACAAATGGATACAGAAATTAATTCTAAGCCGCATAACGGCGATTTTTTGGTGGGTTTTGGAGACTTGGTGTATTACATAATTTCTTGCCACCAAAACACGAAAACGCCAAATTGCACCAAATCAAAGAGTTGAAAAATATAATTTGAAAGTTTACCGAACTATTGACTAATGAAAATTTATCTTTAATCCTTTTTACTACAGCCTACAGCCTGCAGTCTCAAGCCTAAACATTTACATAATTCATAATTCGCATGACCATTATTCTAATCATCATCACCAGTATTATTTCGGCATTAGCATTTAATAACAATCAGTTATTCAGTAAGATGCAGCTAAGCCCTTTTCTGGTTTATCACCGAAAAGAGTATTATAGGCTTATTTCGCACGGTTTTATTCATGCCGATTGGATGCATCTAATTATCAATATGATAGTGTTCTATTCCTTCGGTACCGCTGTTGAGTATTATTTCGGACAGTTGGAAGCTGAAGGATATATGCGGTTTTCGCGGGTGTGGTTTACCTTTTTATACTTAGCTGGTATTGTAATATCGTCGGTAACAACCATTGCGAAGCATAAAGATAATTCGTATTATAACGCTGTAGGAGCGTCGGGTGCTGTGTCGGCGGTTACGTTTTGCGCTATATTTTTCGCGCCTTATAGTAAGCTTCTGCTGTATGCAATTATTCCAATTCCAGGTATCGTTTTTGGCGTGCTATATCTTATTTTTTCGCAGTATATGAGCCGCCGTGGCAACGACAATATAAACCACGATGCCCATTTTGTTGGAGCTGTATTCGGTTTCTTATTTCCGTTGATAATTAAATTTCAACTTATACATATTTTTTTAGATCAAATACTTAAACCATTTAATAACTGATGATTAAGGTAGTTTTCTTAGATCGCGACGGTGTTGTAAATTTGGAACGTGGCGAATACACCTGGAGAATTAGCGATTTCAGGTTAACCGTTGGTTTAAAGAGGTTTATAAGCTCGGTTAAGCAAATGGGTTTCGAGGTAATTATTATATCGAACCAAGGTGGAGTGGGGAAGGGCGTTTATTCCTTAGAAGACGTTGAAAAAGCACATCAATTTCTGAAAGACGAATTGGCCAAAGACAACCTGTTTTTAACCGACATTTACTATTGCCCTCACCACCCAGTTGCAGGAAAATGCCTTTGCCGTAAACCCGAACCAATTATGCTCGAAAAGGCAATAGCACGTTACAATGTGGATGTTTCGAAATCGTTTTTTGTAGGCGATAGCATCCGCGATGTGGAAGCAGGAGAAAAAGTAGGGCTACACTGTATAAAGATTACGCCCAACGACGATTTGTGCGATTATATTGGTATTGTGCAAAACGGGATTGTAGATTGAAGGAAGGCTTTGTGTCATCCCGACGCAGGTCGAATTGCATTGGTGGCATCGTCATCACTACGTAGGTCGGGATCTAAAACGAACGATAGACAGTATTGCAATAACATACTCTTTTTGGATTGCTTAGTAACAATAGTTCCGTAAACTTTTTATTTAAGTTCTTAATCTCTTTTATTTAGTGCAATTTGGTGTTTAGGCACAACTTACTATATAACCGACACTGTTTGGAAAATGCACAAGGATTCGATTCCTTACAAAAAAACAATTAGCAACCGATATCTTATGCTCGAAATGCCTATTCTGTTGGGGTACACCTAGTTTGAGCGATTCGAGTAAAATTATGTAAAAGATAGTGTTGCTCACCTATATGGTGATGTGTGTTTTTGTTTGATTTACACATCTAAAATACTCATTAATAATACATTAAATAACCTATCTTTTACTTTTTTTTACTAATATCGCACAGACTAGGTTTTTGACGGATTCGACGGAAAACTACAAACTTCTAAATGGGCAAAAATAGCAAAATGTTCGACCGATACAGCATTAAGATATATGAAAGATTCGTAACTATTCAGTCGGTATAAATTCTCTACTGGAAAAACACATTTACACAATAAAAATATAAATTAAGCCCCTTAGATTTCGATGGCGTTTTTTTGGCTGGTTTAAATTAATCCGTCGGCTTGTGCGAGAGATAATT
>JANYAP010000113.1 GCA_025361285.1 Bacteroidales bacterium
TTACACGCATTGGCGATATTACAAGATTGGCACCCGCAAAACCATACCATCAATACTCAAAAAATCAGCCATGGAACAGCGACGGAACAATGATTATGCTAGATGGCTGGCCCGCTGCAATCCTCGACGGGAATACCTATCGCAAAAAATACACGGTTATGCCTCAGGGCGATCATCACGTTTGGTCGAATACCAACCCGAAATTGATTTATGGATGTTCCCAAAATAAGTTCGAAAGTGTTGATGCTTCAACCTCTGCAGGTATAAAAACTACATTGCATACCTTTGCAGAATACGTTAACGTCAGTCTTGGCGATTGGGAAGGAAACATTTCGAACGACGACCATTATGCCGTATTGCGAGGCAATATTTCATCGCCGAATACAAATTTTATAGTTGTTTACGATATCCTTAATGACAAGGTAGTTGTTTCTCGCAATATTGGAACCATTGTTCCAAATAACATGGCTATGTCGCAAAGTGGCAAATATGTGATGGTTCAGTGGGGGGATGCACATGCAGGTACTGGCGAAGATCAGGGTATATGTGCATACAATACCAGCGATTTAAGTTTTGTTCGAAACGTTGCTAACAGTGGTGGAGGGCATTTCGATTATGGTTACGATACACAGGGAAACGAAGTTGCTGTTGGCTCAAACAGCGATAGAGGAATTGTTATGACGAGGCTTGATAATGGCACCAAAACATTTATACTTTCGCCTAATTACATGTCGTGGCCTATTCATATTTCTTTACGCAATGTAAATCGACCTGGTTGGGCCTATCTTTCGGAATTTGCAACCGATTATAGCGAACCAACAAAGCCTAATTATCAAATAATTTTCGCAGTAAAACTCGATCCTACTTCTAATAATAATGCCATAACCGAAACATTTGCTCACGTGCATCATTCAACAACCAGCGAATACGACCGATCGGCTTTTGGTGTTCCAAACCGCGACGGTAGCCGGGTAATGTTTCGAAGTGATTGGGAGATTGGCAATGGCGAAGTTGATTCATACGTAGCCCAAATGCCAAACGATATCGTAGCTCCATCAACGCCTATAGGATTAATGGCTTCTTTAAAAACCACAAATAGTTTCAAGCTGTCGTGGACTATAAGTACCGACAATATTATGGTACATCATTATGTAATTTACCTCAATGGCGATTCGATTGGCACAACGAAATTACCATACAAGTCGATTACCGGTTTAAGCACAATTAATACATACGCTCTAACTGTTAAGGCTGTCGATTTTAACGGTAACGTTTCAGCGCCGAGCGATGTTTTAGAAGTAGGCCTAGTCACAGCGATATTCGATAGTCAATCGGACGTAAACAATAGAAATTTCGGCATAACTGTAAATTCAAGTCATGCCACAAACCCTTTGCTATTATCGATTAATTCGAAAGTTATTGACGATTTTACTGTATATGTGTACGATATGGTTGGTGTTCAACTTCTTAAAAAAAAATTCTATGGAATAAAACAACAATCTATTGAGTTGATGCATATTACATTCAATTCCGTTTATGTAGTTAAAGTTGTAAATAGTAAAAACGATATAGTTACGCAGAAAATTGTTATTTAGTGCCTCTAAGAAAACTCATCTTTATTCACAACATATTATTTTTAAGGTGTTCATGAAATCGCTATCGCTAAGTTGTTACTTTTTTCGAAAACTTAGCGAAGCGTTCTCATGAGCGAAAGCGAATAAAAAAGTAACAAGAAAAATATTTGAAACTCACTATAAATATTGGCGTTAGTTGATATTTCGGGGAAAGAAGTGGAGGTACTCGTAAACGAAAAACTAAGCAAGGGAGCTTACAATTATTCAATTAACACTTCAAAATACCCTTCAGCAAGTTATTTAGTTAATTTACAGGTTGATAGTAAATTTGTATCGAAAAAAATATTAATAAACCATTGAATCATGAAAATTGGTATATTACACATATCTTGAAAGTTGATTCTATTTGTTAATTTTCCTAAACAATAATAATTGTTGTGTGCTAAAAAAATATAAATTTGATTTTTTGATTTTTTAAATTAATCCTTTTAATACCATATTATGAGAGCTAAATTTTTAGTATTTTTATTTACAGTACTTTGTGTTGCTTGTTCTCCAAAAACAAAACACAGTACACAATCGGTCAACGATTCGATTCCTCCACTTGACAAATCGTTAGCTTCAAAACCGCCTATGGGTTGGAATTCGTGGGACTGTTTAGGCTGGGATGCCAACGAAGCTGAGGTAAGAGCCGCCGCTGAGTATATGGCAAAAAACCTCAAACACCTTGGTTATGAATATATTATTATCGACCAAAACTGGTTTGCCGATTCAATTGCCTCAAATTTCGAAGCATTTGTACACGAAACTGTTCCCACGAAACCCCATTTTAGTTTGGATGAATTTGGTCGTTTAATACCCGATCCTATTAAATTTCCATCGTCGGTAAATGGTAAAGGCTTTAAACCATTGGCAGATTATATTCATAGTTTAGGTTTAAAATTTGGTGTGCATCTTTTACGGGGAATTGCTTGGGAAACTGCCGAAAAAAACTTAACCATTAAAGGCACAAATATTGGTGCTGCATCTTTTGCACAACCCGATAGCGGTTGCGATTGGTACGATGGTTTTTATGGCGTTGATATGAAAAAGCCTGGAGCCCAGGCATATTACGATTCGCAATTTCAATTATTTGCCGAATGGGGCTTAGATTTTGTGAAAGCCGACGACATGAACGATGCCGATATAGTTGGAATAAGTAAAGCTGCCCGAAAAAGTGGACGACCTATGGTTCTTAGTGTAGTACCTAATCATCAAAATATCGAACTTCTTAAGGAAAATGTACACATGGCTCGCACTGGTGCCGATTTTTGGGATGTTTGGCAAATGCTTAAGGTATCCATTCCTGTAGCCGCAAGAGCAGTAAAAAATAGCGGTGATGGGTTTTGGTCAGATTTAGATATGTTGCCAATTGGTAAAATTGGAAAGAAAATTTCCTACAAAGGGCCAGAAGCACGTATTTCGAACTTCAATATCAACGAATTACATACATTAATGACGTTAATGTATATTTCGCGTAGCCCACTTTTTATAGGAAGCTATTTGCCCGAAACCGATAAAGCCACTATGGAAATATTGTTGAATGAAGAAGCTCTGGCTGTTAATAGAAACTGCATAAACCCTCGTCAAATTAAATTTAAAAATGCAGTAATTATTTGGGCTGCCGATATTCCCAATTCGCAGGATAAATACTTGGCATTTTTCAACCAATGGGAATCGAAAGAACCTGTAAACATAAAAACCGAATTTTTAAAACTTGGGCTTTCGGCTGGTGTTGAATATAAAGTACGCGATTTGTGGGCTAAAAAAGATTTAGGCACATTTAAAGATTCATTTTCGGCTCCAATTGGAGCGCATGGTGCTGGTTTATATAAGATTACTAAATAACTGGTTTTCAAATTCTATTCTTCGCTGCAGATATATAAAGTTTAGTAACAAAAACTTCTATATTTGCAGCGAATTTTGGTTTCATAGTTCAATGGATAGAACGACAGTTTCCTAAACTGTAGATTCGGGTTCGATTCCCGGTGAGACTACCAGTATTGTGAATAAACCTTTGTAAATTAAATACTTACAAAGGTTTATTTGTTTTTACTCAACGAGATACATTACAACACACTCACATTATAAGCGGTTTGTTTGTGGTAAAAAGTTGGATTTTGTAAGCAAAATAGTAGGTAAGAATTGAAAAACCTTGCAAGTGTGTAACTTACAAGGTTTTAATGTGTGTATTTGTACCCGGAACAGGACTCGAACCTGCACATCCTTACGAACACTAGTCCCTGAAACTAGCGTGTCTACCAATTCCACCACCCGGGCGATTAGAGGTGCAAAGCTAACGAAATTTTACAGTTAAGTTTGGGTTTTTACTCATTTCGTTAGATAGTTATAATTTGCAACCAGCACCCTGTATCTAAAGCATTATCTTATACATTGCTAGTAAATCTTCTTTGGTATAACCATATATTCTCCATGCTTTAAAGAGGCGTTCGGAATGATTTACTAACAGGTCAAAATCGGGTACTTCAATACCAGCGCCTATGAATCGAGTTGGCGTTCCAATTTTTGTGTAAAATGCTTCCAACGAATCTATTACTTTGTCGGTTGATTCGGTTTCAACGCCAAGTATGTTACGTCCGAATTGTAAAATGCGTGGCGCTATTTGTTCCTTTCGGTATTTTAACCAAGCTACTGTGGTGATAGATAGCCCTGCGCCATGTGCTATGTCGTATATAGCACTTATAGGATGCTCTAATGCATGGCTTGGAAGGCTTCCACCCGGAATACCCAATGCTCCTATTCCGTTCCAACCTAAAGTGGCTCCCCACATAAAATGAGCACGGGCATTATAATCGGTTGAATTATCGATAATGTTCAACATACTTGTCATAACCGCTTTTGCAATGCCTTCGATATAACCATCTTGCACAGGCATTGTTTTCGCCTTTGTTGTAAAATACCCCTCCAGCAAATGCGTCATGATATCGGAACATGCATACGCTGTTTGAGTTAACGAAAGCGAATAGGTAGTTTCGGGGTCGAGAAACGACACCTTTGGATATAGGGCTTGTACACCACCCATACCAAACTTTTCGCAAGTAAGTTCGTTAGTAATTACCATACCGCCATTCATTTCGGAACCTGTTGCTGGTAAGGTTAATACAGTAATTATAGGCAAAGCCTCAGTAACAGCTTTTTTGGCAGTAAAGAAATCCCAAATATCGCTTTCGCAAATAGCTCCTGCGGCAATGGCTTTGGCTTCATCTAATACGCTACCACCGCCAACTGCTAGTACTAAATCGACTTTGTACTTTTTGGCTAAATCGATACCTTCTTTTGCGTGCGAAAGTATTGGGTTGCCTTTAACGCCGTTGAACTCAATTACTTCTATATTGGACTTATTAAGAGAAGCTATTACTTTATCGTAAACTCCATTAGCTTTAATGCTGTTTTTACCATATACTAAAAGTGCTTTTTTACCGTACTTACTAACTTCAGCACCAACTTGAGATAGTACCCCCTTACCAAATACAATCTTAGTTGGGTTTTGAAATACAAAATTTACCATATAGTTTTGACTATTAATCTTCTAAAAAAAAGTTAATTATTTATTAATATGTACTATGTGCAGTATTTTTATAAAACCGTTTAAAATTAGCTAATTTCATTAAACCAATTGAACCTTCAATAATTCCTCCTTTTTGTTCGCTATCGAAAACGCGAATGGTAACAACGTTATCTTTTTTGCTTGTTAATAAGCCATCGGGAATATCGTAAACCCGAAGCTCTTGGCTGTCAACCTCTTGAATTTTTTTGTTATTTTTTGTTATAGGGCTTGGCATTTTACCAGTTGCTCCAATTAGGACTCCATTAAGGTAAACTTCGTCGGAGTTGTTAATTTTTCCGAGTATTATTACCATTTTCTGGTTTGTAATATCGTCGTTTACAGCGAAGTGCTTACGATAGCAAGCAATTCCATCATAATCTTTGTAGCCTTGGTTTTCCCAATTTCCAGGAACTACAATTTTCGACCACTGATTGTCGTTACAATCGGTTAATTTCCAAGCCGAATTGTCGCCTGTTCGAAAAAGCCACATACCCGCTAACGATAAATCGGGTTTAGGCCAATTGTACGAGAAAATACAAGCATCGCCAGTTACAATGCCACCACTCATTTGATAATTATACACGCGTACTGCGATAACATTTTTTCCGTTTGCATTTAGAAATTCCGAAGGGATAGGGTATTTTCTTAAGGCATCGGTTGCCGAGGAGTAATTGGGAGGGAACGAACCTGAAAAGCCCACCAAATGTCCGTTTACAAACACCTGATCTACATCGTTTATGTAACCTAAGGTAATAAATAGTTCGCGAGTTTTCATTTCGCGGGTAAGAGTAAACTCGTTTCTGTACCAAGCGTAGCCATCGTGTCCATAAAATCCCTGATCCTCCCACGCCGATGGCACGGCAATAGTTTCCCATTTGGAGTCGTTAAAATCGGCATTAGCCCATGTATTATCATCGCCAATTGAAAACTTCCAATTACCTGCGAGTTGCAATAAAACAGTTTTATCGCCGACAGCCATAAGGTTAACCGACGAAATTAAAAAAGCTACGAAGAAAGATATTAGTTTTATATTCATATTATTTATAATTGCTACACAATTAACTTGTAACCAACACCATGCACTGTAATAATGAATTTAGGGTTTGCTGCATCTATTTCCAGCTTTTGGCGAAGTTTAACTATAAAGTTGTCGATTGTACGACTAGTAACCTCTCCATCAATACCATAAACGTATTTCATAATATCGTCGCGTTTAACGGTTTCGTTTTTTCGTTGCCACAGCGATTTAAGTATTTCTATTTCGGTGTGCGACATTTTAACGGTATTATCGTCGATAACAGCTGTGTACGAATCGAAATCGATAGTTAATCGGCCCATCGAAACTATGGTATGTGAAGGCGAATCCTTCTTTTGAGCAATACTACGGCGCATAACGGCTTTCGAACGTGCAAGAAGTTCAATTAAGCTAAAGGGTTTGGTAACGTAATCGTCGGCTCCAAATTCTAGTCCTCGCACTTTATCGTACTCGGCGGTTCGGGCGGTAAGCATTATAATAGGCGTTTCGATACCTTTTTGGCGTACAGCTTTACACACATCGAAACCCGACAGTTTAGGTAGCATTACATCGAGTATTACTAAATCGAAGTTATTGTTGCAAATAGTATGAAGCGCAACCTCGCCATCATTTGCAACTGTAACTTCGTAGCCTTCAAGCTCAAAATTATCCTTTAGCGCCGACGCCATTTGAATTTCGTCCTCAACCACTAATATTTTAGGCATAGTTTTTCAATTTATGAATAGGCAGTGTTATACTAAAAGAACTTCCTTCTCCAAAAGTACTGTTTAAAACAATGGAACCATGGTGTTCTTCAATAATTTGCTTAACAATTGCCAATCCCAGTCCAGAACCACTAACTTTTTGTATTTCGCCATCGGGAACGCGAAAAAACCTGTCGAACACATATTTGTGATGTGGTTGGGGTATTCCAATGCCATGATCGGTAATGGTAAGCGTGATATTATCATTATCCACTAAAGTTTCAATTTTTAAATACTTTTCATTGGGGCTGTATTTTATTGCATTGTCAATAAGGTTCATAACCACTTCGTAAATAGCATCATAATCGGCAAATATTTCGGGCATTTCGGACGCTAAAGATGTTTCGATAGTGAATTTTTTGTTTTTTAAGTGATAATCGAAACGTTGAAGTATATTTGATACTATCACATTAATATTTTGATTATTAAATACATACTGATACTTTTTTTCTTCAATTTTCGAAAAGTTCAATATTTTGTTCACAATATCGGTTAGTCGGTTTGTTTCCTGATGTATAATTTGGTGATACTCTTTTAGCTTTTCGGGTTTTACACGTCCTAACAAAATAGTTTCGGTGTAAACAGATATCAAAGCTAATGGCGTACGTATTTCGTGCGAAACATTCGATATAAAATCCGATCGCATCTGCGAAAGCTGTATTTCGGTCTTAAGATTTTTAAATAGTATCCAAGCGCCTATCAAAAATAAAAAGTCGATAAAGACAATTACGGCAAAATTAAGATAAGTACGCTCTCTAACAAGCTGTTGAATAGTTTTTCCTTTGTATATAATTCCTAATTTAAATTTTGGTAAAAACCATAAAGGCTTAGTTTGGTTAAGTATATGATTTTTTGATAATTCCGACGAATAGAGAAACTTACGGTCGTGCTCATTAACAATACTTATAATAAATTTATCTTGTACAACAGTCTGAATTTTAGGATCTAAAATTTGACTAACAAAGTCCTTGTCGTTAATAATCAGTCCGCACAGCATTTCTTTCCCCTTGGTGTTTTCTACAACAAAAAACAAATAGGTAAGGTTGCGAGAGTTTGCCGAAGTAAACGGTTCCACTTTTCGGTAATTGCCTTTTAAATAGACGTGTAGTCTATTAATTTTTTTTGAATTGCTAGCAACTATCGAGGATATAATTTTGCGCTGATTTAGAAAACTCAACGTAAAGTCCTGTAAAACAATTTCGGGATTAACATTTGCGGTATCGGTAATGTAAAAAACACCCTTTATCGATGGGTTACCTTGTATGTAGTGGCGTAAGTCGTTATTGAGTTCGTGTTGAGGATTAGAAAATATGCTGTTAAGATATATTGCCCAGTTGCTTGTAACGCTTTCGGAATATTGGTTTACCGATGACAATATGCCTTCGAGCTGATTGTTATATATTTCCTCAACTATTTCCTCGTTTCGGCTCAACGATCCTATTTCGTAAACCGAAAAGAACAAAGCGGGGAAAACAATTACCAGCAATAGGATGATGACTATCTTTTTATTTAACTTCACAAGTTTGAAAATTTTGCGCCAAATTTTGGAAGGGTAAATATAAAAATAAACGCCGAAATTTTTTACGTAAATTTAGTTTAGAGTATCAATTGATGCATTTCGAATACACTTAAACAACAATTTACTAAAACGTTGTATCTTTGAAAAAAAAATGGTTGATGAAAAAATTACCAATAGGCAAGCAAGATTTTAAGTCGCTAATTGAGGACGGATATCTTTACGTTGATAAAACCGAGCTTATTTTCAATTTAATACAAGGTGCAACTTATTTTCTTTCGCGCCCACGCCGTTTTGGTAAATCGCTTTTAATTAACACTTTAAAGGAAATATTTTTAGGCAATAAGGAAGTTTTTAAAGGACTTTGGATATACGATAAACACGAGTTTAAAAAACATCAGGTTATTCATATGTCGTTTAGCCAGCTCGATTATAAAAATTTAGGATTAGAGAAAGCCTTAATGGTTAAAATTGGTACGGTGGCCGACGAAAACAACATTACACTTAAATACCCCACTGCCTCATTGTGTTTTGAGCAACTGATAAGGGAACTGGGCAGTGGAATTCAAAAAACAGTTATTTTAATCGATGAATACGACAAGCCTATTGTTGATTACATAATCGATAATGCGAAATGTATAGAGAACTTAGCGATATTAAAAAATTTCTTTTCCATACTTAAAGATGCTGATCAATACATTCAGTTTCTGTTTATTACCGGAGTTAGCAAGTTTAGTATGGTGTCTATTTTTAGTGATTTAAATCACTTAAAGGATATTTCATTAGACAGAAAATATGCTACAATTGTGGGACTAACCGAATTAGAAATTGAACAAAACTTTCAGTTGCATTTTAAAGAAGCTATTAAAGAACTTAACATTTCGAAAGAAGCTCTAATCCTTAAAATGCGTAAAATGTACAATGGCTATACGTTTTCGCCCAATACTACCAGCGTGTACAATCCCTTTTCGGTATTAAACTTTTTTGGCGACAAACAATTTCGAAACTAC
>JANYAP010000047.1 GCA_025361285.1 Bacteroidales bacterium
GCCGCTTATGGCCCATTTATTTTTGCAACTTCTATTGGTGCAGTAATAGCTGCAAACGGAAATGCTACAATTTTCTTTACTGGCTTACTGGTTTTTATTCTTATTGCATCGCTTGTAAATTGGTATTTTTACAACCGAAATGGTTGCGAAGTGCCAAGTTAAGGCGAAGCATAAAAATTGTAATTTTGTAAAAAAGCATCTTATTAAGTGAAACGGTCAACAATAATTTGGTTTCTTATATCGCTTGGCGCATTAATACTAGTTGGAAGAATTACCAGCATACTGACAATTCGTCAGATAAAATCCAACAATTTACTGCCTAACTATTCTAATAATGAATTGGTTATTACAAGCGCACTAAAAAAGTATGCATATAATGATGTTGTTTATTACAAAACCGCTTCGATGCCTAACATTGAACAATCGCGATTGCTTGCTTTAGAGCATGATACGGTTGAAATGAAGGACGGTTACATACTTCGTAATGGTTTTCTTGCCGATAACCCTCACAAAATAATTTTGAGCTATTTCACAAAAAAGAAAATTACAGAAATTGCAGAGTATAGTTACTTAACCATTGTGTCAAAGCAAATTAACGACACCACTATATTTAGCCTTACTTATGCCGAATACAATTTGGTAAGCCGTAAATACCTTTTGCGTTTATATCGCTCAGAGCTAGTTAATTTTCGCACAACAACAATACCGCATGGCTATTGCCTTGTAGCAAACGACAATAGAGCCACACCATCAGCAAACAGTATCTATAAATTAATCCATTTAAAAAACATCACAGCAACACTCCTTACTTTAAATAATTAATTTGAAGCACATTACAAACATCAATAATTTGTCATCTGTAATTTGCACATTTGTCATCTGTAATTTTTAATTTTTAATTTTTAATTTTTCACATTTGTCATCTGTAATTTCCTCATTTCCTCATTTGTAATTGGTAATTTGCACATCTGTAATTTTCCCCATATTTACTTAAATGATACACTACATTAAACATTGTAATATCGACAAACACCGATGGGATGCCGCCCTTGAGCGATCACAAAACCGATTAGTTTATGCCGCATCGTGGTATCTCGATATTGTTGCCCCCAATTGGGAAGCGCTAATTGACGACGATTATGAAGCTATTATGCCTCTGCCAGCAAAAAAGAAATACGGTATTCCTTACCTTATTCAGCCAAAGTTTGTGCAGCAATTGGGTATATTTTCGCATAAAACAATCGACACTAACCTAGCTAAGGCTTTCGTAAATGCCATTCCTATTAAGTTTGTATGGCAATGTTTTAACTGGAACAGCAACAACCCTGTAAGCGATTTTAGAGGTTTTAGTGTACGCAATAACTACGAATTATCTTTACAGAACACTTACGAATCAATTAGTTATAATTATATAGGAAATGTTCGTCGCAATATAAAGGAGGCTTTGAAAGCAAACATTACACCCAAACTGAAAAATTCAACTGATAGTTACATAGAATTATTTAATCGTTACGCAAAAATATCGCCAAATAAGGAAACAATAATGCAGTTAGAGCAAATTCTAAAAGCTTCGTTCTCGAAAAATTTTGGAGAAATAGTATTTGCTTATAATGATAAAAATGAGATTGTTGCTGGAGCATTTTTTCTTAAATGCTTCAATCGAATTATATATCACAACTCGTTTGTAACTAACGAAGGATATAAAAAATCGGCAATGTATATTATTATAAATGAAGTTATTAAGCAGAATTCATCAACTAATTTTCTTTTCGATTTCGAAGGATCGATGATTCCTGGTATTGCTAGTTTTTTCGAAGGTTTCGGAAGTACTAAAAATGAGTACTTTGAGTATCGAAAAACCGTATTTACAAATTGATGTCCATTTATTTTTAATTAAATCTAAACATTTTCGAAATATTGTTTGTTATTATGTATAAATATAATTCATAAACATAAAACAAAAAATATGAAATCAATATACATAAATATTCACTTCGTTGCTATAGCGGCGTTGTTGTTACTTTCCATAACTCTACACTCGCAAACAACTGCAACCCTAATGGGCACGCTTAAAGACCATAATACACAGGAAGCATTAATAGGTGCTACCATTTTACTGGAAGGTACATCGTTTGGAATTGCAACGGATGCAAATGGAAAATTTGTGTTAAAAAACATTCCGCCAAAAGCATACAATATCGAAGTTAAATATTTAGGTTATCAATCGAAAATGCTACGAAATGTGGTACTAACATCGGGTAACATACTATCGATGAACATAGAACTCGAAGAAAGTAATACTAACTTGAACGAAGTTGTTATTACCGCTCGCAGTTTTGGCAAAAGCCCCGAAACGCCTTTATCTATTCAAAGTCTGTCGTTGGAAGAAATTAAAAATAACCCTGGTGGAAACTTCGATATATCGAAGGTAATACAGGCGCTTCCTGGTGTTGGCGGCGCATCGGGTGGAGCAAGTTTCCGAAACGACATAACCATACGCGGTGGCGGACCAAACGAAAACGTTTATTATATCGATGGAATTGAAATACCCCAAATAAACCATTTCGCCACGCAGGGCAGTGCTGGAGGGCCAGCCGGCATTTTAAACGTTAGTTTTATCGAGGAAGTGTCGGTAAGTTCTAGTAGCTTTAACTCGAAGTACGACAACACATTATCGTCGGTTCTTAGCTTTAAACAAAAAGATGGCAATAGCGAACACTTACAGGGTAACTTGCGACTTAGTGCTACCGAATTGGCAACAACTTTCGATGGTCCGCTTGGCAAAAATACTACGTTTATAGCCTCAGCACGAAAAAGCTACCTCGATTTTCTTTTCAAGTTAATCGATATTCCTATACGCCCAAATTATTGGGATTTTCAATACAAAACCACTACCACCTTGTCGCCCAAAACCACGCTTACCACAATAGGCGTTGGCGCTATCGACTATTTCAGGTTCGGATCCACTCGAAAATCGACTCCCGAAAACGAGTACATATTACGCTCTGTACCTAGCATTAACCAATGGAACTACACGCAAGGAGTCGTTTTTAAACATCTTATACACAAAGGTTTATATAATATATCAATTAGTAGAAACATGTTTAATAACGAAAACGATAAGTTTGCCGATGGTAAAACTGGCGTTGAAAGTGAAAGAACATTAAAAATTAGGTCGCGCGAAATTGAAAACAAACTTCGATTGGAAATAAATAAGTATAGCCAAAAGTGGATATTAAGTTACGGTGGTATGGCTCAGTATGTTAAGTATAGCAATTATTCGTACTTAAAATTGTCGCCTGTATATGAAATAAATGATAATTCGGCCATAGAATTCTTTAAAATAGGTATATTTGGCGATGTCACTCGAAAATTTTGGGATAGCCGCATGTCGGTTACACTTGGCGCTCGCATCGATGGTAACACGTTTACTACTAATGGAATGAACATGCTGAACACTTTTTCGCCACGCTTTTCCGCAACCTATTCATTATCAGAAAAATGGAATATCAACACCACTATTGGCAGGTATTATAAATTGCCCATTTATACCGTTCTAGGTTATAGAGATGCAGTTACAAAGCAACTAGACAATAAAAGCAATAAATATATAGGTGTAAACCACTATGTTTTAGGTTTAGAATACATACCAGCCAAGGCTACCCGAATAACTTTGGAAGGATTTGTTAAACAATATAATAACTACCCAGTTTCGCAAAACGATGGAATATCGTTGGCTAACCAAGGAACCGATTTCGGAATAATTGGAAACGAACAAGTTACAAGTACAGGATTTGGACGAACCTACGGATTTGAACTTTTCTTTCAGCAAAAATTAACAACGAAATTGTATGCCACAGTTTCATACACAATGGTTCGGAGTGAGTTTACAGGTGCCGATAAATCAAAATATATTGCTTCGGCTTGGGACTATAAGCACCTAATTTCGGGTATTTGCGGCTACAAATTTAACCGCGGATGGGAACTAGGTTTAAAATACAGGTTTGTGGGCGGTGCTCCTTACACACCATTCGATATGAGCGCTTCGCAAGCAAATTATGCAACTTTAGGAAAAGGAGTTTTAGATTTTACGAACTTAAACTCGGTACGATTAAAGGCTTATAATCAGGTAGATATAAGAATAGATAAAAAGTATAATTTCAATAAGTGGTCGTTAGATTTGTTTATTGATATACAGAATGTGTTGGCGATAAACAATCCATCAACACCCAATTATACTTTTAAACGATTGCCCGACAATACTAATTGGGAAACCACCGATGGTAACGAGCTTGCAAAGGATGGAACTAATGCCATACCAGTACTATTAACCAACGAAAACGATACTGCCATTCCAATACCATCCATTGGGTTTGTGGTTGAGTTTTAGATGCTAACACAAAAAAATTACATCGAAAATATTTGTGGTACAATTATTGAATATCACTTATTATAGCTAATACAGAAAAATATGAAAACTCAACCAAATTCAAAAACATTTTCAATCAAATTGTTCCGATTAGTAATGGGCTTGTTTACAATTGCATTATTAATGCAGAGCTGTTACACACGCACTTACGTAACCGAAAGGGCAGTTGTAAGGCACGAAGTTGCACCTCCAGTATGGGCACCTGAATACGATTATTTTAATGAAGTTCAGTACTACTATATTCCTGATATAGAGGCATATTACGATGTTCGCCGGCACGAATATGTGTATATGGACAGAGGCGTATGGATTTATTCATCGAATTTGCCACCACTATATTCAACATACCATATAAACGATGGGTTTGTAGTAGTATTAGAAAGAAGAGTACACGAACCGTGGCGAAACCATGTAACTTACGTAAATAACTACCCTCGAAACTATTATCAAACACGCTATACCGAAAATAGAGGACAAAACAACGGTAGAATGCGTGGATACAACGAAAACGTAAAAACCGTAATATATGATAATTCTAAAAAGTCGGAAGGAGGAAATTCAGATCGAAGTTCTAATGTTCAATCGTCTCGACCATCCGATAGAACAACACGTGAACAAACACGCGAACAATCCACCAGAGATAGCCAATACCAGCGAACAAACACGCCAAGTAACGAAAAATCGCGTTCAAATAATCCAGCAACACAACAAAACAGGCGAGAAACTACCAGAGAAAGTACGCCAGCAGGGCGCGAACGGACTGTCGAAACCAAATCTTCTACCGAAGCACCACGCGAGCAACCACGTAATAATGTACCAGCTACGCAGCAAAACCGACGTGAAGAAACTAGAGAAAGCTCGCCAGCAGTTCGCGAACGACAAATTGAAACCACACGACCAAATAGTGAGGCTTCGTCGAGGCAAGAACAAAACACTCGCGAAACAAAAGCAGAAGCACCTCGCAGAGCACAAACAAATGAAAACAATGGTCAGCCTGCCAGAGTTCAGCAAACAACTCCTGCCCCACAAAATACAAATTCACAAACCGAAACACCTAAACGCGACGAAAACAGATCGAGAACAAGAAAATAACCTCTAAAGTTTGTAATAATACTTATTCCAGCGTACTAAATAAATCGTTACCTTTGCATACTTTTTTTTGAAAAAACAATAAATGATAAAGATTACATTGCCTGACCAGTCGGTACGCGAATTTAACGACGGAATTACAGGATACGAAATAGCTGCTAGTTTAAGCAATAGTCTTGCTAAAGAGGTACTTGCCATTACAGTAAATGGCGATATTTGGGATGTGTCGCGCCCAATAAACATAAACGCTTCAATAAAATTACATAAATGGGACGACGAACAAGGAAAGCATGCTTTCTGGCATTCGTCGGCGCACCTTATGGCCGAAGCCCTCGAAGCACTTTACCCAGGCGTAAAATTTGGCATTGGACCAGCTATCGAAAGTGGCTTTTATTACGATATTGACTTAGGCAGCAACCCAATTTCCGACACCGATTTGCCTAAAATTGAGGCGAAAATGATGGAACTCGTTAAAGCCAAATCATCGTACGTTCGTACCGAAGTAAGTAAAAACGATGCATTAAATTTTTTTACAGATAAGCAAGAACAATATAAAACAGAGTTAATTAGCGAATTAGCCGACGGAACTATTTCGTTCTATAAACAAGGTAATTTTACCGATTTGTGCCGTGGACCGCACTTACCCGATTCGGGTCATATTAAGGCCGTTAAGTTATTAAGTATAGCTGGCGCATATTGGCGTGGAAACGAAAAAAACAAGCAACTTACACGTATTTACGGTATTACATTTCCAAAGCAAAAAATGTTGGACGAATACCTTGTAATGCTTGAGCAAGCCAAGCTTCGCGACCATCGTAAAATAGGAAAAGAACTTGAGCTTTTTACTTTCTCTCAAAAAGTTGGTCAGGGATTACCTCTTTGGCTGCCAAAAGGCACAAAGTTACGCGACAATCTCGAGAATTTTCTTCGTAAAGTACAACGCGAATATGGTTACGAACAAGTAATTACACCACATATAGGTCAAAAAGAGCTTTATGTAACCTCAGGTCACTACGAAAAATATGGTAAAGATTCGTTCCAGCCAATTACCACACCAGCCGAAGGCGAAGAGTTTCTGCTAAAGCCAATGAATTGCCCACACCATTGCGAAATATATAAATGTAAACCGCACTCATACAAGGATTTACCTATTAGGTATGCCGAATTTGGTACTGTTTACCGTTACGAACAAAGTGGCGAATTGCACGGTTTAACTCGCGTACGTGGCTTTACTCAGGACGATGCACACCTTTTCTGCCGTCCCGATCAAATAAAAGAGGAATTCTGTAAAGTAATCGACATTATCTTCAGAATATTTAAAGCGCTCGATTTTAAGGAATACGTGGCGCAAATATCATTACGCGACCCAAATAACAAAGACAAATATATTGGTAGCGACGAAAATTGGGAAAAAGCCGAAGCCGCAATAATTGAGGCTGCAGCTGAAAAGGGCTTAAACACCGTTACCGAAATAGGCGAAGCCGCGTTTTATGGCCCAAAGCTCGATTTTATGATTAAAGATGCTATTGGACGTAAGTGGCAATTAGGAACTATTCAGGTAGATTACAACCTTCCCGAAAGATTCGAATTGGAATACATGGGAGCTGATAATCAGAAACATCGCCCAGTAATGATACACCGTGCACCATTCGGTTCCATGGAACGTTTTGTAGCAGTTTTAATTGAACACACCGCAGGTAAATTTCCATTGTGGCTTACCCCCGAACAAGTTGTTGTACTGCCTATTAGCGAAAAATACGACGATTACGCAAAAAAAGTTTTTAATTTTCTAAATAATTGCGATATTCGCACCTTGTTAGACGACAGAAACGAGAAGATAGGTAAAAAGATAAGGGACAATGAGTTAAAGAAAATCCCTTACCTGCTTATTGTAGGCGAAAAAGAAGCCGAAACCGATACAGTATCTGTTCGTAAGCAAGCCGATGGCGATAAAGGGACAATGACTCTCGACGAATTTAAAAATTTCATAGAGTCGGAAATCGCATCGCAACTAAATGAACTTTAAGTAACTATAAATATTAACCTTAAACTATTAATTATTGGAAAATAGACCTGCAAGAAGGATGCTGAATTTCGCCCCAAAAAATCAGGAGACGAAAAACGCTATTAACGAAGGCATCAGAGCAAAGCAAGTCCGTTTGGTAGGCGAAAACATCGAAGTTCCCGGCGTTTTTTCAACCAGCGAAGCATTACGGATGGCTGTAGCGTTAGAGCTCGATTTAGTTGAGATATCTCCAATGGCCGACCCTCCGGTATGTAAAATTATCGACTATCAAAAGTTTCTTTATCAATTAAAAAAGAAACAACGTGAAACCAAAGCCAAAACAGTAAAGGTTGTGGTAAAGGAAATTCGTTTCGGACCAAATACCGACGACCACGACTACAATTTTAAGCTAAAGCATGCCATTAACTTCCTTGAAGATGGCTCTAAAGTTAAGGCTTTCGTGTTCTTTAAAGGACGTTCGATTCTTTATAAAGAACAAGGAGAGATACTTTTATTGCGTTTTGCACAAGAGTTGGAAGAAGTTGGCAAAGTGGAACAATTGCCCAAACTTGAGGGAAAGCGTATGATTATGATACTTGCACCCAAAGCTAAAAAGAAATGATTTTAACCATTTATAAATAGTAGTAATAATGCCGAAGAACAAAACGAATTCCGGAGCCAAAAAAAGGTTCAAGCTTACCGGAACAGGAAAGATTAAGCGTAAACAAGCCTTTAAACGCCACATTCTTACAAAAAAATCGACTGTAGCAAAACGCAGACTTACATCGTTTGCTCTTGTTCATAAAACCGATGAAAAGAATGTAAAACTAATGTTGCGTTTGAAATAAACGTATCTTTCACAATTACAAGTTTTTAAACCAGAATGAAGAGCAAAAAAGAGTTCGTAACGAACCGCTAACATTCGCAAAAAAAAAAGTATGCCAAGGTCAGTAAATTCAGTGGCTTCGAGAGCCAGACGTAAAAAAATTCTTAAACTAACGAAAGGTAACTTCCTTTCGCGTAACAATGTATGGACGGTAGCCAAAAATACCTTCGAAAAAGGTCAACAATATGCATACCGCGATCGCCGAAACAAAAAACGTACATTCCGCGGATTATGGATTCAACGTATTAATGCAGCGGTTCGTCCCTTCGATATGTCGTACTCCGAATTTATGGGTAAAGTAATCAAACTCGGTATTTTAATTAATCGTAAAACACTTGCCGACTTAGCCTTAAACCACCCACAAGCATTCGAAGCTGTGGTGAAAAAAGTGAAAGCCGCTTAAATAACAATTAAAGTATATCTAATTATATATCTGCCAGTGTCTTATAAAGGCCTGGCAGTGTTGTTTTTAAGTACTTGGTACTAAGTACTAAGTACTTAGTACCAAGTACTTAAATTTTAACATTATTTAATACACTCACCTCTCTCACTTACACCAAAATAACTACCTTTATCGAACTTTTATTAAACTAAATATGAAAATTGCATTAATAGGATACGGTAAAATGGGCAAGGAAATTGAACAGATTGCCTTAGAACGGAATCATTCGTTCCCTTTAATTATCGACATTATAAACCAACACGACTTTACTGTCGAAAATTTACAAAAAGCCGATGTAGCCATCGAATTTAGTAAACCCGAAACAGCAGTAGAAAATATACGTAAGTGTTTTGGTGCAAAAGTACCAGTAGTTTGTGGTACAACTGGTTGGCTCGAATATTTCGAAGATATTAAAGCCGAATGCTCGAAGTCGAAAACTGGCTTCTTCTATGCATCGAACTACAGCTTAGGCGTTAATCTCTTTTTTAAGCTTAACGAGCAATTAGCCAAAATGATGAATAATTTTCCACAATATAATGTAGAGATGGAAGAGGTTCATCACACCCAAAAGCTCGATGCTCCATCGGGTACAGCCATTTCGCTTGCTAACGACATTCTTAAAGAAATTGATCGTAAAAAACATTGGCAACTCGACGGCCAAGATAATGCCGAAGCTCTGCGAATTACTGCTGTTAGGCGCGATAACGTACCTGGTATTCACACTATTAAGTACGATTCGCCAGTCGATTATATAGAAATGACACATAGTGCCAAAAGTCGCAAAGGCTTTGCTTTAGGGGCTGTTATAGCTGCCGAGTTTATGACGGGCAAAACGGGAATTTATTCAATGAACGATTTGATGAAATTTTAATTGTTGTTAAGATGACAGATGTTCAACTATATAC
>JANYAP010000119.1 GCA_025361285.1 Bacteroidales bacterium
TACAATTACTGGAACATCCTGATGAGTAAAACTATATTTAACTTTTCGAATAAAAACCCTGCCGTTAATATTTGGTATCTCCATATCCAACAAAATCAAATCGATAGGATTACTTTCATTTAGCCAATTTACGGCTTTCTGCCCATCGTCTTTTAATATCAATTCGTACTTTTCGCTTAAAATATTTTCGATGTATAACCTAATTTCATTGCTTTCATCGATAACTAGTATTTTCTTTTTCATAGTGTGTAACTGTGCCATAAATAATATTATTGAATAGCTAATTTACTCAAAAAACTTGATATATGGGATACTTTTAATGTTTTTTTTAGTTTTGATGCAAATGTTGCTATTAGCACTTTTGCGCCTCGCTAAAATGTATTAATTTCGACCTCCTATTTTAAACTATTTATTTAATGAAGATTTCGATAATTGGTACAGGTTACGTTGGTTTAGTTTCGGGAACATGTTTTGCCGAAACAGGCATTACAGTTACATGCGTAGATATTGATAAAGAGAAGATTACAAAATTAAACGACGGCATAGTTCCAATTTACGAACCTGGGCTGGAGCAGTTAATTGCAAGAAACAAGGAAAAGGGTCGTTTATTTTTTACGTCGAACTTAAAAGACAGCCTAACCGATGCCGAAACTGTTTTTATTGCCGTAGGAACCCCGCCCGATGAGGATGGTAGTGCCGATTTAAAATATGTTTTGGGCGTTGCTCGCGAAATTGGGCAACATATTAATCATTATATGGTTATAGTGAACAAAAGTACTGTTCCTATTGGTACGGCACAAAAAGTGAAAAAAGTTATACAAGACGAAATTGATAAACGCGGCATAAAGGTTGACTTTGACGTGGCATCGAACCCCGAATTTTTGAAGGAAGGTAATGCTATCGACGACTTTTTGAAACCCGACCGCATTGTGGTTGGTGTTGACTCGGAAAACGCCGAAAAAATAATGAGCCGCTTATATAAAGCATTTCTGCTAAACGGTCATCCACTGTTATTTATGGATATTCCTTCGGCCGAAATGACTAAATATGCCGCCAACGCTATGCTTGCCACCAAAATAAGCTTTATGAACGATATCGCTAACTTGTGCGAAATTGTTGGTGCCGACGTTAACTCGGTGCGCAAAGGCATTGGCAGCGATGCTCGTATTGGAACGAAATTTATTTATCCGGGCGCTGGATACGGAGGATCGTGCTTTCCGAAAGATGTTCAAGCACTTATACGAATAGGTACCGAGTGCAATTATTCGCTGAATATCCTCAAAGCTGTTGAAGAGGTTAACTATAAACAGAAAAACGTGTTGTTCAGCAAGATACAAAAGCATTTTGGTAACGATTTAAGCGGAAAGGTTTTTGCTATTTGGGGGCTTTCGTTTAAGCCACAAACCGACGATATGCGCGAAGCTCCATCGCTTGTTCTTATCGACAAACTGTTGAAAGCTAACGCAAAAGTACGAGCCTACGACCCCGTGGCGATGCACGAATCGAAAAAAACTTTAGGCGACTCAATATACTATGCTTCCGATGAGTACGACACACTTTTAGACGTTGACGCCCTTGTGTTAATTACCGAATGGCCCGAATTTAGAGTGCCTAACTATAAAATTATGGAAAGGCTAATGAAAAATAAACTTATTTTCGACGGTAGGAACATATACGAACCTACTGAAATGAAAGAGTTAGGTTTCACTTATTATAGTATTGGACGAAAAATGTATAAGCCTGAATAAAAGAGTGTTATGTTTTAGAGATTGGGTGTTTACTTCGAAAACCTTCCTTAATAATCCATTGTTTATAAAATTCGATAACTTCTTTTAAAATAAACCGCAAATTGATATCAGTTTTGTAATTTTGACGCAATAATACACATTCAATAACAATGAAAATAGCATCATTTTTTGCTGGAGCGGGCGGATTAGACCTCGGATTTCAAAAAGGAGGATTTGATGTTATTTGGGCAAACGAATATGATAAGGAAATATGGGAAACGTACGAAAAAAATCATATACATACAATTTTAGATAAGAGAAGTATTGTTGGTGTTCAATCTATTAATGTACCTGATTGTGACGGAATAATTGGCGGACCACCTTGCCAAAGTTGGAGCGAGGCAGGTTCCAAGCGGGGTATAACAGATAAACGAGGGCAATTATTTTATGAATTTATGAGGATTTTGGCCGATAAAAAACCTAAATTTTTCCTTGCAGAAAATGTTTCAGGAATGTTACTTCCAGCCCATAAAATTGCGTTAGAGAATATTAAAGAAATGTTTAAAGATTGCGGATATGAGTTATCTTTTAAATTATTAAATGTTTCCGATTATGGAATTCCTCAAGACGGAAAACGGGTATTCTTTGTAGGTTATAGAAAGGATTTGGGTTTAAAATTTGAATTTCCAAAACCAACTACTTATTCAAATAAAATAACATTGGAAAGAGCAATTGGAGATTTAAAAAACAACGCTTTACCCGCTTTAAATGGCAATTATACAAATGGGGCAAAATGCATTATACCCAACCATGAGTATATGACGGGAGGTTTCTCGTCTATTTTTATGTCAAGAAATCGTGTAAGAGAATGGGATGAAGTTTCATTTACAATTCAAGCCGGCGGGCGACATGCTCCAATACATCCTCAAGCTCCTAAAATGAAGTTTATTGAGCAAAATGTTCGTGAATTTGCAAAAGGTAAGGAGGATTTATATCGTCGCTTATCAATTCGAGAATGCGCTAGAATTCAGACTTTCCCTTACAACTTTACTTTTCATTATAAAAGTGTTGTAGCAGGTTACAAAATGATTGGTAATGCTGTTCCAGTTAGAATGGCGCAAATACTTGCTAAGAAAATTTACGAAGACTTAAATAGTCTAACAGAAAAATCAACAAATCAACTCTTTTCGACAAACAATTACGTTAATGGTACTGCCGTATTAAAACGAATGGAAGAGGTTCTAATTAAAGTAACCGCATAATGGCATCAAAAACAATAAACGGCAAAGCATTTGAATTCGCATTGTTAAATGAGTTTTTAAACAGATTGTCTGCAATTACTACTGTTACTGTTATAGAAAATGAACCATATAAGACAGCAAAAAAATGTTTTAATTCGTTTAATGAAGATGAACACGGTCAATATAGTTTAGTTTCAAGTTTTGCCGTAAATTTGCTGAGTGGTACAAAAATAACCGAGCCAGATTGAGAAAATAAAAAAGTAAAAAGTGCCAATGTACAGTATCCTCTCATATTTTAAGTAAATTAAGTTTTAAAATTAAAAAACATATATAAATTATAATGAAACGAATATTAATTACCGGTGGTGCCGGATTTGTTGGATCGCACCTTTGCGAACGTCTTTTAAATGAAGGTAACGATGTTATTTGCTTAGATAATTATTTTACTGGTAGCAAATCGAATATATTGCCGCTCATTGGCAATGCCCGTTTCGAATTGGTGCGACACGATGTTACAATGCCGTTTTTTGCCGAGGTCGACGAAATTTTCAACCTAGCCTGTCCAGCTTCGCCAGTACATTACCAGTATAATGGCATAAAAACCATTAAAACATCGGTAATGGGGGCTATAAACATGTTAGGACTTGCAAAGCGAACAAAAGCAAAAATATTGCAAGCTTCTACTAGTGAGGTATATGGCGACCCAAATATTCATCCGCAGCCCGAAAGCTATTGGGGCAACGTTAATCCAATTGGAATACGCTCGTGCTACGACGAAGGCAAACGCTGCGCCGAATCGCTATTTATGAACTATCACCAGCAAAATGGCGTTCGCATAAAAATTATTCGCATTTTCAATACCTACGGCCCTCGAATGCACCCTAACGATGGTAGAGTGGTTTCAAACTTTATAATGCAAGCGCTTCAAAATAAAGATATTACAATTTTTGGAAATGGTCAGCAAACTCGTAGTTTTCAGTATGTCGACGATTTGGTGGAAGGCATGATAAAGCTTATGAACACTGGCGATGACTTTGTTGGCCCAGTAAACGTAGGAAACCCTGGGGAATTTACTATTCTGCAGTTAGCCGAAAAAGTCATTAAAATGACAAATTCGAAGTCGAAATTAATCAATCTTCCGCTACCTCAGGACGATCCACTTCAACGTAAGCCCGACATTTCGCTTGCCAAAGATAAATTAAATTGGGAGCCAAAAGTACCACTCGACGCAGGTTTGCAGAAAACCATTGAATACTTTAAAAAATTTGTAACTAACTAATAATGAATATAATGAAAGGAATTATTCTTGCAGGTGGTTCAGGAACACGCCTCTACCCTATTACGCAAAGCATTTCGAAACAAATTATTCCGGTTTACGATAAACCAATGATTTACTATCCTTTATCGGTATTAATGTTGGCCGGAATTAGGGAAATTCTAATCATCTCAACACCTAAAGATATTCATTTGTACGAAGATTTGCTGCACGATGGCTCGCAGCTTGGAATTAAGCTTACGTATGCCATACAACCTTCGCCCGACGGGTTAGCTCAAGCATTTATTATTGGTGAAAAATTTATTGGCAACGACAGTGTTTGCCTTGTTTTAGGCGATAATATCTTCTACGGCTACGGATTTGGTAAAACCTTACTCGATACCGCTCAATTAAAGGACGGCGCGGTAGTTTTCGGCTATTTTGTTAAAGACCCTGAACGCTATGGTGTTGTTGAGTTCGACACAAAAGGCAATGCTTTGAGCTTGGAAGAAAAACCTGCAAATCCAAAATCGAACTATGCAGTTACTGGTTTATATTTCTATAGTAACGATGTGGTTGCCAAGGCAAAAGGCTTAAAACCATCGCCACGTGGCGAACTCGAAATTACCGATTTAAACCGGTTGTATTTAAACGAAAATCGTTTGAAAGTTGAGTTAATGGGTCGTGGTATGGCTTGGCTAGACACTGGAACGCACGAAAGCCTTTTGCAAGCCTCTAACTTCATTTACACAATAGAAGAACGTCAGGGCCTGAAAGTATCTTGTATTGAGGAAATTGCATATAACCGCGGTTTCATAACAAAAGAACAATTACTAAAACTTGCCGAACCATTAAAGAAAAACCAGTACGGCGAATATCTTATTAAAATAGCTAACGAACAGTTACTTACAATAGAGAAAAAATAATATGAACGTAATAGAAACTTATATTCCAGGTCTTTATATTATTGAACCAGCCGTTTTCAATGATCCACGGGGCTATTTCTTCGAAAGTTTTAACGAAGAAAAACTTAGTGCAGGCGGCATAAACACACGCTTTGTGCAGGACAATCAATCGAAATCGTCGTATGGAGTTATTCGCGGATTGCACTATCAATTAAACCCTTACGCACAAACAAAGCTGGTGCGTGCGCTTGAAGGCACTATTTACGATGTGGTGGTTGATGTTCGCAAAGGCTCTCCCACTTTCGGCAAATGGTTTGGCATTGAACTTTCGGCCGACAATAAACGACAATTGTATGTGCCACAAGGTTTTGCTCACGGCTTTTCGGTATTAAGCCCCACAGCTATTGTTTTTTACAAATGCGATCATTTATATAGCCCTGGTTTTGAGGGAGGCGTTCGTTACAACGACCCTGAACTCGCAATCGATTGGAAAATTGATGCAGCCAATGCAATTCTTTCGCCAAAAGATTCGAATATGCCATTATTAAAAGACGCAAACTACAATTTTACATTCGCTTAATTATGAGCAATATATTAGTTACAGGTTCTAATGGTCAGTTAGGCAGCGAATTACAGAAAATAGCTTCCAGTTTTCCTGAGCTTTCTTTTGTATTTACCGATGTTAACGAATTAGATATCACTAATTTACAAGCTATTAACAATTTCTGCATCGATAAAAATTTTAATTATATTGTAAATTGCGCCGCATATACCGCCGTTGACAAAGCCGAAACCGATTTGGAAATGGCATATAAAATTAATCGAGATGCCGTTAAAAACCTTGCTACTGTTGCAGCCAAAATAAACGCAGCACTTATACATGTATCAACCGATTATGTTTTCGACGGAACATCGTGCAAACCTTATGTTGAGACTGATGCAGTAAATCCGCAATCGGCTTACGGAAAAACAAAATTAGATGGCGAAACCGAGGCGTTAAAATATAACCGAAGCATTGTAATTCGTACTTCGTGGCTATATTCGTCGTTTGGCGCTAACTTCGTAAAAACCATGATGAAACTTGGTTCGGAACGCACCGAACTAAAGGTAATATTCGACCAAGTAGGAACACCAACCTTTGCTGAAGATTTAGCAACAAGCATCCTTTCTATTATTAAGTTTTCGAACACAAACGATTTTAAATCAGGTATTTATCATTTTTCTAATGAAGGTGCTTGCAGTTGGTACGATTTTGCATTCGAAATTATTTCTCACCAAAAAAATAATTGTATTGTAAAACCAATCGAATCAAAAGATTACCCATCGATTGTACAGCGTCCATTTTACAGTGTTTTAAATAAGTCGAAAATTAAATCGACCTTCAATATCGATATACCACATTGGAAAACAAGCTTATATAGATGTCTTGCCGAATTAAATTCTAAAAAATAATATATGAACAGCCAAAACACATTATCGAGCGTAAAAGCAAAAGCAAACACCTGGCTTTCCGATAAATACGATGCCGAAACACGCAAACAAGTTAAAAACTTGCTCGACACCAACGAAAAGGAATTGGAAGAAAGTTTCTACCGCGATTTGGAATTTGGCACTGGCGGCTTGCGCGGCATAATGGGCGTTGGAACTAATAGAATGAACATTTATACGGTTGGTGCAGCCACCCAAGGCTTGTCGAACTATGTAAAGAAAGAATTTAAAAATTTACCTGAAATAAAAGTTGCCATTGCCTACGACAGTCGCAATAACAGCAAGTTATACGCCGAAACAGCCGCTGGAATATTTGCCGGAAATGGCTTTACCGTGTATCTGTTTGAAGATATGCGACCTACGCCAGAACTTTCGTTTGTAATCCGACATTTAAAATGCCAAACTGGAATTGTTATCACGGCATCGCACAACCCTAAGGAATACAACGGTTACAAGGCATATTGGGACGATGGTGGACAGGTTGTTCCGCCACACGACAAAAATATTATTGCCGAAGTAAATAAGATACAGGATATTAGCGAGATAAAATTTAACGGACCAAAGGATAAAATACATATACTTGGTAATGAGATAGATGAAATTTATACCGACGAAATAAAAAAACTGTCGCTTTCGCCAGATATTATTTCTCGCAACAGCGATATGAAAATTGTTTACACCCCTTTGCATGGCACTGGTGTAAAGTTAGTTCCGATGATTTTGAAAAAAATGGGGTTTCGCAACATCATTAGTATTCCCGAGCAGGACGTGCCAGATGGTAATTTCCCCACCATTATTTCGCCAAACCCCGAGGAATCGGCAGCTTTAACTATGGCAACCAACAAAGCCAAAGAAACCGGCGCCGACCTTGTTATGGCCACCGACCCCGATGCCGACCGCGTTGGTATTGCCGTTCGAAATAAAAACAACGAGGTGGTACTTCTCAACGGTAATCAAGCCGCCTCAATTCTAATATATTATCTATTAACTAAATGGAAAGAAAACGGCAAGCTTACCGGAAACGAATATTTGGTAAAAACCATTGTAACTACCGAACTTATTGCCGATATTGCTCGCGCATTTAACGTTAAATATTACGACGTACTTACTGGGTTTAAATTCATTGCCGAAGTAATTAAACAAAACGAAGGAAAAGCTAAATTTATTGGTGGTGGCGAGGAAAGTTACGGCTACTTGGCAGGCGAATTCGTGCGCGATAAAGATGCAGTAATGTCGTGTGCATTAATTGCAGAAGCAGCCGCCTGGGCTAGAGATCAGAAAATGACCATGTTCGACTTACTTCTTGATATTTACCAAAAATACGGTTTCTATAAGGAATCGTTGCTTTCGGTTACCAAAAAGGGAAAAGAAGGCGCTGAAGAAATTCAAACAATGATGGATAATTTCCGCCAAACGCCTCCAAAAAAGATTAATGGATCTGAAGTGGTGCAAATACTTGATTACGATAATAGTACAGCTTATAACATGGTTACATCAACCAACAAACCAATCGATTTGCCTAAATCGAATGTGCTTCAGTTTGTTACAAAAGATGGATCAACAATATCAGTACGGCCATCGGGTACCGAGCCAAAAATAAAATTCTATTTCGGTGTAAAAGAAACACTTACAAAAGCATCGGACTATGAGAAAGTTAACGCGCTTCTAGATAAAAAAATAAACGATATCATTGTTGATTTAAAGTTGAGATAAAAGTACTTAGTAATAAGTAAATAGACAATAGAAAGATGAAGAGTTTTCGTAAAGAAGTATGGTTCAACACCAATACTCGAAGGGCTTTCATTAACATTACCCGACAAGTTGAAAGTTGCATTCACGAAAGTGGAATAAAAGAAGGTATGGTACTTGTAAACGCAATGCACATAACCGCCAGCGTGTTTATTAACGACGACGAATCGGGGCTGCATCACGATTTTGAGGTGTGGCTCGAAAAACTTGTACCCGAAAAACCATACTCGCAATACAAACACAATGGTTATGAGGACAATGCCGACGCACACCTTAAACGAACCATAATGGGGCGCGAAGTTGTTGTTGCCATTACCGAAGGAAAGCTCGACACAGGTCCTTGGGAGCAAATTTTTTATGGCGAATTCGACGGTATGCGAAAAAAAAGAGTTTTGGTGAAAATTATTGGCGAATAATTCGTTATATTTATGTTTCGGAATAGCATTCAATTTAATTTACAATTAATTGCATTGTCATGATTAGGAAAATTCTTTTTGCATTTTTAACAATAGCTACTTGTGAATATGGCTTTTCGCAGGATGAATTAATGCAAGCAGCTTTCGACAAGATTTCAAAAAGAAACTATAAAGGTGCTGTTCAGGATTTTAACCGAATACTTTTAAACCATCCCGAAAACGACGAGGCAATTTGTGGCAGAGCCGAAGCCCGTATTAACCTTGGCGAATATGCTGAAGCTTTAAAAGATGCAGAACAAGCCATTTTAATCAATTTTAACAATGGAAAAGCTTATACTCTAAAGGCCGATGTATTATTCTACCAAAAAGACTATTCAAATGCTCTAAAAATTTACGAAACCGCAATTTTAATGCAAGGCGCTCCTACTCAAGCTATTATTGGAAAATCGAAGGTGCAATATCAATTAGGAAACTCGAAAGAAGCCTATAAAATTTTGGAAAATGCAATAGAAAAACAACCTTCAAATGCCGAGTTTTATTATGCTCGTGGCTTGTTCAACAACACAAAAGAAAAATACTCAAAGGCTATTCAAGATTTCGACAAAGCCATTGCTCTAAACTCTAATTCGAATCTGTTTGGCGTATATTTAAACAGAGGCGTGGCTTACATAAACTTATCGGAAATAGATAACGCAATAAAAGATTTCTCCAAAGCAATTGAAATAGACCCAACAACTGTATCCGCTTACCATAGTCGTGGACTAGCTCTATATCAATCCGATGACTATAAGTCGGCAATTGACGATTTTCTAAAATCGGCGGATATTAGTCCAAATAATCCAGTAACGTTTTACAATTTAGGCATGGCATACAATAAGTTAGGCGATAAAGAAAATGCTTGCTTATTTTTTCATAAATCGTGCCAGCTAGGCAATACCAACTCTTGCAAGATGATTATCCTTATTTGTTCCGATGTAAAGCAAGATCGTTAAACACTAATTACGAACTTTCGTAGGAATGATAGCATATTTTGCCGTTCCAACATTTGTTGAATTGTCGATTCAGCCAAATATTTATTTTCGAAGCGTATAACTATGTAAATGTACGACTTATCATATTACAAAGCCTTAGGATATAGTTAACCTCAGCAAAAACATACAATTGTAAAGATTCCCAAAAAATACTGTTATGTTTCGAAAAACGATTCTATTTTTACACTCTTAAAATAGAATTATAAAATTATTATATGGGACGAGCATACGAGTATCGAAAAGCTAGAAAGATGAAGCGTTGGGGCAGCATGGCCATAACATTTACCAAACTTGGTAAAGAAATAGCAATGGCGGTAAAAACAAATGGTCCCGATCCTGTTGCTAACTCGCGGTTAAGGGTGTTGATACAAAATGCCAAAACTGCAAACATGCCTAAGGAGAACGTTGAACGCGCCATAAAAAAAGCATCTTCGAAGGATCAGGCCGATTATAAGGAAGTTATTTACGAAGGCTATGGACCAGCTGGTATTGCCGTATTAGTTGAAACAGCCACCGACAACCCCACCCGCACTGTTGCAAATGTTCGTTTGTATTTTAATAAGTATGGAGGGTCGTTAGGCACGTCGGGCAGTGTTAGCTTTATGTTCGAACACAAATCGATATTTAAGATAAAGCCGAAAGACGGTTTAGATATAGAGGAATTAGAACTTGAAATGATTGACTTTGGAGTATCGGAAATTTTTACTGAGGACGAATCAACCATTATTTATGGCGAGTTCGAATCGTTTGGTCCAATTCAAAAATACCTCGAAGAAAACAAATTCGAGATTATAAGTGCCCAATTCGAGCGCATACCTAACGAAACCAAGGAGTTAAACGATGAACAAATTGCCGCAGTCGAAAAACTACTCGAGAAAATAGAAGAAGACGAGGATGTTATAAACGTGTATCACACAATGAAATAAACCAATTATAATTCAATGCCGTTTGGAAACACTAATTCTTTCAATACCAGCCAACAAATTACCTTGGTCGCTTTGCGGATACTCATAGGCTGGCATTTATTGTACGAAGGCTTCTCTAAATTACTTACGCCAAACTGGTCGTCGGCTGGTTTCCTTGGAGAATCTAAATGGATACTTTCGGAATTTTCGCGTTGGATAATATCTCACTCCTGCGTTCTTGATGTAGTTGATTTTCTGAATATTTATGGCTTACTGGCTATTGGTGCAGGTCTAATACTTGGTTTGTTCACTCGTACAGCAGCTATTTCGGGAGCATTATTACTTTTCCTTTATTATCTAAATAATCCACCACTTATTGGTCTGGAATACTCACTACCAAACGAAGGAAACTACCTAATTGTTAGCAAAACACTTATAGAATCGGTGGCCTTACTTGCCTTGTCTGTTTTTCCAACCAGTTTGTTTGCAGGATTAGATATCGAACAAAGTGAGATACCTAGCGAAGCGATTTTTCTGCGCATAGAATAGTTCACCGAAGGAAATCTCATAAATAAAGATATTTTACAGGACAACAGTGATGTTTTTTGTAAAACGTATTCATTTGTTAAATAAAAAATGGTTTCCTTAAATTATATGTAAAATAAACTAATTTTGCTTTCTATTGAAAATACGACCTTAAAATAATTAAAACACAATGAGTTTCATCAATTCAATTATATCTAAGTTTCTGGGTAACAAAGCACAACGCGATTTAAAAGAAACCCAACCTATTGTAGAACAAATAAAAGCTGCTTACCAGAAAGTAATAAATCTATCGAACGACGAGCTTCGAGAGCATTCAACGCAGTTTAAGTTGAAAATAGCAGAATACATTAAGGCCGATAAGGATCTCATTCAGGAACTTAAAACAAAAGGCGAAAGCGAGGAAACTCCCGTTGACGAAATAGAAGTTATTTATAATCAGGTTGATAAACTTGAGAAAGAAATTGAACGAAAAATAGAGGAAATACTCAACGAAATTCTACCCGAAGCTTTTTCGATTGTTAAAGAAACCGCACGCCGATTTAAAGAAAACGAACGTGTAGTGGTTACCGCAACCGATTTCGACCGTAATCTAGCCGCAAGCAAGGATAGTGTACTTATTGAAGGCGATAAAGCCATTTTCCTAAATCGCTGGAATGCAGGTGGAAACGAAATAAAATGGGATATGGTACATTACGATGTACAGCTTTTTGGTGGCGTTGTGCTTCATCAAGGTAAAATTTCGGAAATGGCCACTGGCGAGGGTAAAACCCTTGTAGCCACCCTACCAGTATTTTTAAATGCATTGGCCGGCCAAGGCGTGCACATCGTAACCGTGAACGATTACCTTGCCAAACGCGACTCGGAATGGATGGGTCCAATTTACGAATTCCACGGATTATCAGTCGATTGTATCGATTGGCATCAACCCAACTCCGAAGCTCGTCGCAAAGCATATAATGCCGATATTACCTTCGGCACCAACAACGAGTTTGGCTTCGATTATTTGCGCGACAACATGGCTATCAGTCCATTAGATCTTGTACAGCGCAAACATCATTACGCAATTGTTGATGAAGTAGATTCGGTGTTAATCGACGATGCTCGTACTCCGTTAATCATCTCAGGTCCAGTACCTCGTGGCGACAACCAACTTTTCGACGAATTTAAACCCCGTGTGGATGTAATTGTAAATGAGCAACGTAAGTTGGTTACGCAATTATTGGCAGAAGCTAAAGCGTTGATAACGAAAAACGATAACGAAAAAGGTGGACTTACACTTCTGCGTGCCTACAAAGGTCTGCCCAAGAATAAAGCACTTATAAAATTCCTTTCCGAACAAGGAATGAAACAGCTTCTGCATAAAACTGAAAATTTTTACATGCAGGATAACAACAAAAATATGCACATCGCCACCGATGAGCTGTTTTTTATTATCGACGAAAAAAATAATTCCATTGAACTTACCGAAAAAGGTATCGATTTAATGACCTCAAAATCAGAGGATCAGCATTTCTTTATACTTCCCGATATAGGTGGCGAAATTGCCGAAATGGAGAAGGCCGATTTATCGAAAAACGAAAAACTGAAAAGAAAAGACGATTTACTGCGCGATTATTCAATAAAATCGGAACGCATACATACTGTAAACCAACTTCTTAAAGCATATACCTTGTTCGAAAAAGACGACGAATATGTGGTTATCGACAACAAAGTAAAAATTGTTGACGAGCAAACAGGTCGAATTATGGAAGGTCGCCGATATTCCGATGGACTGCATCAAGCCATTGAAGCTAAGGAACATGTAAAAGTGGAAGCGGCCTCGCAAACATTTGCCACAATTACGTTGCAGAACTACTTCCGTATGTATCACAAACTTGCTGGTATGACGGGAACTGCCGAAACCGAAGCTGGTGAATTATGGAATATCTATAAGCTGGATGTGGTTGTTATTCCAACCAACCGCCCCACGTCGCGCAAGGATGCCGAAGATTTGGTGTACAAAACAAAACGCGAAAAATACAACGCCGTAATCGACGAAATTGTTGAGCTTGTAAAGAACGACCGCCCAGTGTTGGTTGGTACTACATCGGTTGAAATTTCGGAGTTACTTAGCCGAATGCTAAAAATGCGAAACATACGCCACAACGTATTGAACGCCAAGCTTCACCAACGCGAAGCCGATATTGTTGCCGAAGCTGGCCGCGAAGGCACTGTTACAATTGCTACAAACATGGCTGGCCGTGGTACCGACATTAAACTCACCGATAAGGTTAAGGCTGCTGGCGGTTTAGCAATTATTGGTACCGAGCGCCACGAATCGCGCCGCGTCGATCGTCAGTTACGCGGTCGTGCTGGTCGTCAGGGCGATCCAGGTTCGTCGCAGTTTTTCGTTTCTTTAGAAGACGATTTAATGCGCCTATTCGGTTCCGACCGTATTGCGGGTTTAATGGATCGCATGGGTTTAAAAGAAGGCGAAGTTATTCAGCATTCGATGATTACAAAATCGATAGAACGCGCTCAGAAAAAAGTTGAAGAGAATAACTTCGGTATTCGTAAGCGATTGCTTGAATACGACGATGTTATGAACTCGCAACGCGAAGTTATTTACACTAAACGCCGCCATGCATTATTTGGCGAACGTATTAACCTCGACATTGCAAATATGATGTACGACGTTATAGAGAAGATTGTGAACGACTTCCATTCGAATAACGACTATACGGGTTTCAACTTAGAACTTATTCGCGACTTTTCTATTGAAGCGCCAATGGACGAGGACACTTTCCTAAAAATGAGCAATAGCGAAATAATTGACGGAACTTTTTCGACAGCTCAAGAATCGTACAAACGTAGAGTAGAGGCAATTACGCAAAATGCATGGCCAGTAATTAAGGACGTGTATGAGAACCAATCGGCTCAATACGAGAATATTGTAGTTCCAATTACCGATGGTGCCAGAATATTCTCCATAACAACCAACCTTAAAAAAGCTTACGAAACACACTGTTTCGAACTTATACGCTCGTTCGAAAAAAGCATGATTCTTCTCAATTTCGACGACGTTTGGAAAGAACACCTTCGTGAACTCGACGATTTAAAACAATCGGTACAGAACGCCACCTACGAGCAAAAAGATCCGCTGTTGATTTATAAGTTCGAGTCGTTCGAGCTTTTCCGCTCTATGATTGAGAAGGTTAATCGCGATATTGTTGCGCTTCTTTCGAAAAGTCAGATTCCGCTAAACGATTCGAGCCAGGTAAAACAAGCACAAGCGCCTAAACGCCTCGATTTGAGCAAATACGAAACAACAAAACGCGATGCCGATAGCTCACGAGGCGATGATGGCATGCACGATACACGCGAGCAACAAAAGGCGCAGCCTATTCGTAAGGAAAAGCAAGTGGGGCGCAACGACCAGTGCCCTTGCGGTAGCGGTAAAAAATATAAAAGCTGCCACGGTGTAGGTGCCGAATAAATGATATCTCTCGAAAAGCGCATTGAGGCTTTAGTTGAGCTTGGTTTGTGGCTAAAAAGTTACGAAACATCGAAAGCACAACACGTTAATAACGAGGCTGATAGTATATTTTTCGAGTTCAACAAAATAGTTCGTAACCAACACATTTATAACCACTGGTTAATTGAGCAATTTGTTGATAAAGCCATTGGATATTGGGCTGAACGACTATCAAGAGAATCAATTAACTGGTTTACTGCTCGATATACCGATTTACAACACAAGCATTCAACAATTGATGTTGCGGTAATACCACAACAAAATATTCCATTAGCCGGCTTTCACGATGCAATATGCATTTGGTTAGCCGGTTATCGTTTTTTTGCCAAAAACATCAATCACGAGCTCTATTTATTACAATACATTACAAATAAGCTAATTGACCTAGAACCAGCATTAAACGATTTAATTTGTTGGGTGGATACTTTCCCTAAAACAATTAATGCTTATCTTGTACACTCGAAACCCAACGAGAACGAGGTTCTTAAGCAATATTTTTCGAGCAAACGATGTTTAATTCGGCAGAAGCGTATTTCGGTAGCCGTTCTCCTCCCCAATTTTACTTGCACCGAAATTGCAGCACTATCGGGCGATATACTCGACTTTTTTGGGCAAAGCAACCACAATGTTCGTAAAATATATGTTCCAACAGGTTTTAGCGTTGAGCAGTTTTACCCATCAATTGAACATTATGCATGGATGCAGCAAAACAACCGCTACGCCAACAATTTCGACTATCATCGATCGATATTTCTGATGGACAGAATTGAATTCTTCGAAAACGGCTTTCTAATACTTCGCCAATCGCCGCAAATGCAAGTGCCCATTGGCTGCTTGCATTTCGAATACTACAATACAATTGATGAATTAACTGAGAAACTAACTTCGCAAAACAATAACATACAACAAGTTATATGCAAAAGCGGTTTAGGAATTGAAGCTAGCAATTATGGCACAGCACATAACTATATGTTATGGAATTATGATGATGAAAAGGATGTAATGAGTTTTTTGTTAGATGCGAAAATAAACAAGACAACCTGCAATTAAGTTACTGATTAAATGCAGTGTATATATTAACTGAAATGTATACCAGTATTTCAATTCAAAAGTATACCAATTTATTTGATATGTTTGAATGGAAATTAAATTTATTGTACTTTAAGGTTACAAATTGCATCCTTAAAATGTTTTATTTCAATGTATTGAATAATGCCAACAGCTTTGATATGTATGTTAAATATTGGATTAGGAACATTACTAATACCATAGATAGCAACTCGAAAACTTGCCCACCCACTTTATACCCACCACAAAACAACGACGCCACGCAACATTGCTGCTGCATGGCGTTAATTGTATTTGTTTTACATGTTGAATTAGCTGCGCTGATAACACTTCGTTAAGTTACTACTAAGAGTTAGTGAGCTCACCCAAGGGAAATGCCGCTTAGATATCGCATCGAATATTAACCCACATTGCAGCCCCACCTCCCAAAATGAAGAAAAAACGACCCAAAATGCAGTTTTTTTGTGCCAATTTAGGCAGTTTTTAACTGTTGAAAATTGTAATAATTTGAAAATCAGGCACGATAATTTTTAAATTT
>JANYAP010000128.1 GCA_025361285.1 Bacteroidales bacterium
TTAGCGAAGCGATTTAACGAACACTGTTAAAATTAACAGATTTGCGAGTAATTTAAAATTTTTGCAGCAACGCAGTAGGTGCTTATTTAATACATATTACTAATTGACAACCAAATTTTAAAACCTTGAACAAGCGTAAGATACTATATTGGTCGAAGGAGTATTTCACATTTTCCTCGTCGGAGCGAAATGGGATAGTAACTCTTATAAGCCTTATTGTTATAACGTTAACAGCCATTTTTCTTCTTCCTAGCTTTATAAAGGAGCAACCACAAATCGATGTATCGCAATTCGAGAACGAAATAGCAAAATTCGAAAAAGAATGCGACTCTATTGCAGCACAAAGCCCATTAATTAGTCGTTTTCAGGATACTACTAAGCATTTTAAACCCACCACAGCGAAAAGATCCCAAACACATAAACTTGAGCTTAATATGGCCGATTCTGCCGAATTAGCTAGTCTACAAGGCATAGGTCCAGTTTTCGCTAAGCGAATAGTAAAATACCGAAACTCCCTTGGAGGCTTTTATTCAATTAGTCAACTAGGCGAAGTGTACGGTATTGCACCCGAAACATTAATCAAAATTACCCATAACCTTATCGTGGACACCCTTAAAATTGAAAGGCTTTTAATTAATAGTGCTGATTTTAAAAAAGTTAACGCACATCCGTACATATCTTTCGATCAAACAAAGCAAATTTTCAATCTTCGCTCACGGCAAAAACTTATCGTTACCGACCAACTAATCGAAAATAAAATATTCACAAGCGAAGAAATAAAAAAGCTTCTACCATATCTATCCTTCTACTAGAAACACAATGGCTACAGCAAAATATTTTTGCCTCATAAATTTTTATTTACCATTAAATGCATTAATTTTGTGTATAAAGTTTGAAATATACCATACAAATTGATAAATTTGCGGCTCATTTAAAAAATCGGTTTAACATGATAATTGTACCAATAAAAGAAGGCGAGAACATCGAAAGAGCATTAAAAAAGTTTAAAAGAAAATTCGAGAAAACTGGCGCTATTAAAGAGCTTAGGGCTCGTCAGGAATTTACAAAACCTTCGGTAAAACGCAGAGAAGAAGTAAAAAAAGCTATTTATATTCAGAATCTTCAACAAACTGAAGAATAGAGTTTTATAGTCACTTCCTGTTATTGTTGGCCTCTTTTTCATAGCGTAAAATATGAATCATATCCTTTCGTTTTTAAACTATTTAGAATTCGAAAAGCGATACTCAGCACGCACGATAGAGTCGTACCGAACTGACTTGTTGCAACTTGAAATATTTTGCGCTAAAATAAATGTATCTAGTGTATATTTAGCCGATTCCAAATCAATAAGATCATGGGTAGTTTCCTTATTAGAAGGGGGATGTACAAACCGATCCGTTAACAGGAAAATTTCGACATTAAAATCGTTCTATAAATATCTATTGCGCGAAGGGACTATACAAACCAACCCGTTGGTAAAAGTACAATCGCTTAAAAGCAGCAAGCTGGTTCCCGCATTCGTTACGCAGAACCAAATTCGACAATTACTCGATGAGATTGAATTTGATTCCGACATAACTGGATGTAGAAATAGGCTAGTTATAGAGTTGTTATACCTTACTGGAATTCGACTGTCGGAGCTTATTCACCTCAAAAGAAACGATATAGATAGTAAAAACCTAACAATGAAAGTTTTGGGTAAACGCAATAAAGAGCGCATCATACCAATAACAACTTCGTTGATACGGTCGATAAATAACTATATGTCAATTGTTGAGAGTGAAGTTATAGTTAATAACGGAGGATATCTACTAGTTACTAATAATGGCGAAAAAGTTTATCCACGAATGGTTTATCGAATTGTTCGGCAAGCTATTGGTAAAGTTACAACTATGGAAAAACGTAGCCCTCATGTGCTTAGGCACACATTTGCTACACACATGCTTAATAATGGAGCAGGTATTAGCGTAATAAAAGAATTGCTCGGTCATTCAAATCTTGCCGCAACGCAAATTTATGCCCATAGTACATTCGAAAAACTTAAGAACATATACAAACAAGCCCATCCAAGGGCTTAAAAAGGAGGTATTTATGAATATTAAGATTAGTTCCGTGCATTTCGATGCCGACAAGAAACTTCTCGAATTTGTCGATAAAAAGCTAAATAAGCTAATAAAGTTATACGACGATATTACTGCAGCAGAGGTATTTCTTCGTTTAGAAAACAAACAAGATATAGAAAATAAACTAGTAGAGATAAAATTATTCATCCCAGGCAACGATTTATTTGCCAAGAAACAATCCAAGTCGTTCGAGGAATCGACTGATATAGTGATAGAAGCATTACGCCAACAAATAATCAAACATAAGGAAAAATTAAGAGGCGTTTAAAAAACGAAAAAAAAATCTAAAGAATTTGCAGGAATTAGAAAAATTCATACATTTGCAAACCCAAATTTAAAGGGGGTACACGAATAAACAACGTTCTTTAGAAATTTTTGCCGATGTAGCTCAGTTGGCCAGAGCAGCTGATTTGTAATCAGCTGGTCGGGGGTTCGAATCCCTCCATCGGCTCAGTATTAAATTGTCAAGATTGACAAAACGTTCTTTGTTTAACGAATCACACAATTGTAAAATAATTACAGTTGGAATATCAGAAATGCTTTGGGGAGATTCCAGAGCGGCCAAATGGGACTGACTGTAACTCAGTTGTTTTACAACTTCGGAGGTTCGAATCCTCCTCTCCCCACAAAACCATTTCTGATAGTCAAATTCAAATTCATTTTATAATATTTGATTAGAATTTGATAAACTCGCGGGAGTAGCTCAGTTGGTAGAGCATAACCCTTCCAAGGTTAGGGTCGCGAGTCCGAGTCTCGTCTCCCGCTCGTTTTGCTGATGTAGCTCAGGGGTAGAGCACTTCCTTGGTAAGGAAGAGGTCATGGGTTCAATTCCCATTATCAGCTCATTAAATTTGCTATTAAATTAACCAGTAAATAATTAATCAATCATCATCTAATAATTAGTGTTATGGCTAAAGAAAAATTTGACAGGTCTAAACCTCACGTCAATATTGGAACAATTGGTCACGTAGACCATGGTAAGACTACTTTGACTGCAGCTATTACTACAGTACTAGCAAAGAAAGGTCTTTCTGAAATTAGATCTTTTGACTCAATTGACAATGCTCCTGAGGAAAAAGAAAGAGGTATTACCATTAATACCGCGCACATTGAATACCAAACAGCAAAGCGCCACTATGCTCACGTTGACTGTCCTGGTCACGCCGATTATGTTAAAAACATGGTTACGGGTGCCGCTCAAATGGATGGTGCAATTATTGTAGTTGCTGCCACCGATGGTCCAATGCCACAAACTCGCGAACATATCCTATTGGCACGTCAGGTAAACGTACCTAAGATTGTTGTATTCATGAACAAAGTGGATATGGTTGAGGATCAGGAAATTCTCGACTTAGTAGAAATGGAAATTCGTGAACTTCTTACATTCTATAAATACGACGGCGACAACGCTCCAGTAATTCGTGGTTCAGCTCTTGGAGCATTAAACGGCGAAACTGCTTGGGAAGATAAAGTAATGGAATTAATGGATGCAGTAGATTCATTTATTCCAATTCCACCTCGCGAAAACGAAAAACCATTCCTAATGCCTGTTGAAGACGTGTTCTCAATAACTGGTCGTGGCACTGTTGCTACTGGCAGAATTGAAACTGGCGTTGTTAATACTGGCGATGAAATGGAACTTATCGGCTTAGGCTCTGAAAAGAAAAAATCGGTTGTAACTGGCGTTGAAATGTTCCGCAAAATCCTCGATAGAGGTGAAGCTGGCGACAACGTAGGTCTGCTACTTCGTGGTGTTGATAAAAAGGAAATTAAACGTGGTATGGTTATCGCTAAACCAGGTTCTATAACTCCTCACACTACTTTCTTAGCCGAAATTTATGTTCTTAAGAAAGAAGAAGGTGGACGTCATACACCATTCCATAACAAATATCGTCCTCAGTTCTATATCAGAACTCTCGATGTAACTGGCGAAATTGAACTTCCAGAAGGTCGCGAAATGGTAATGCCAGGCGATAACGTAACTATCACTGTTAAGCTTATCTATCCTGTAGCTATCAACCAAGGTTTGCGTTTTGCAATCCGCGAAGGTGGTCGTACTGTAGGTGCTGGTCAGGTGGTTTCGGTTGTTGAATAAGTATATTTAAATATATTTTTAAATGAAGTCCGGAGTAGTCCGGACTTTATTTATGAATAATACGGGTGTAGCTCAATTGGTAGAGTAGCGGTCTCCAAAACCGTTGGCTGGGAGTTCGAGTCTCTCCACCCGTGCAAAGCATATATAATATGAAACTTAAGAATTATTTAAAAGAAGCATTTAACGAATTAGTGCATAAGGTTTCCTGGCCAACATGGGCAGAACTGCAAAGTAGTGCTATTGTAGTGATGATAGCATCTCTTATAATATCACTTATCGTGTTTGTTATGGATTTTTCGTTTGAGAAATTGCTGTCAGCTATCTACGGAATGTTTTATTAATACTTTTTGAGTTCAACATGGCCGAAATAGAAAAAAAATGGTATGTTCTGAGAGCGGTTGGAGGCAAAGAAAAGAAAGTTAAGGAATACATCGAGAATGAAATCGCTGGCCTTAACCTTCAAGATTATGTCTCTCAAGTTCTTATTCCTACGGAAAAGGTTTACCAAATTCGTAATGGAAAGAAAATTAGCAAGGAAAGAAATTACTTTCCAGGCTATATATTACTTGAAGCTTCGCTGATTGGCGAAATTCCTCATATTCTCAAAAATATACCTAACGTGGTTGGGTTTCTTGGCGGGAAAAATGAAGAACCGATGCCACTTAGGCAATCGGAAGTAAATAGAATCCTCGGTAAGGTGGACGAATTAACGGCCAGCGACGAGGAATTGAATGTTCCATTCTTTGTAGGCGAATCTGTAAAGGTTGTCGATGGACCATTTAATAGTTTCACAGGAGTTATAGAAGAGGTGAACGAAGAGAAGAAAAAACTGAAAGTAATGGTTAAAATCTTCGGACGTAAAACCCCTCTAGAGCTTAGTTTTGTGCAGGTTGAAAAGGAATTGTAAACCAGCGCATACAATAAATGCATGTTACGCACTTAAATAACCTGATAGTTATTGATTGCTTCCACAATTGATTCACTATCACATTAATGTAATTAAATTATCATGGCAAAAGAGATTGTTGGTTTAATTAAATTGCAGATTAAAGGAGGTGCTGCGAACCCATCGCCACCAGTAGGACCAGCTCTTGGTTCGAAGGGTGTTAATATTATGGAGTTCTGCAAACAATTCAACGCCAGAACTCAGGATAAAGCAGGGAAAATCATTCCGGTGGTTATTACCGTTTATGCTGATAAGTCGTTTGATTTTGTTACAAAAACCCCACCAGTTGCAATTCAAATACTTGAAATTGTAAAGGTTAAATCGGGTTCTGCAGAACCAAATCGTAAAAAAGTAGGGTCGGTTAGTTGGGATCATGTTCAAGCTATAGCTCAAGATAAAATGCAGGATATGAATGCATTTACATTGAACTCGGCAATGACAATGGTTGCTGGTACGGCTCGCAGTATGGGAATTACCGTTGATGGTACTCCTCCTTTCAGTAAATAACAAAATTGTTCGAACAAAATGGCAAAACTTACTAAGAACAGGAAGTTAGCATTACAAAAGATAGAAGCTAATAAGATATACAAATTAACAGAGGCAGCTTCGGTATTGAAAGATATTTCATCTACCAAGTTTGATTCTTCAGTTGATTTGGACGTTCGATTAGGTGTCGATCCCAGAAAAGCCAATCAGATGGTTCGCGGTATAGTTACCTTACCTCATGGTACAGGTAAACAAGTACGAGTATTAGTTCTTTGTACCCCCGATAAGGAGGATGAAGCGAAAGCTGCAGGAGCTGAATTTGTTGGACTTGACGACTATATCGAGAAAATAAAGGGAGGCTGGACCGATGTGGATGTGATTATCACAATGCCCTCGGTAATGGCTAAAATTGGTGCTCTTGGACGCGTACTCGGTCCTAGAGGTTTGATGCCTAACCCAAAAAGTGGTACTGTTACCCTTGAGGTTGGTAAGGCTGTAAATGAAGTAAAGATGGGTAAAATCGACTTTAAAGTTGATAAATTTGGCATAGTGCATTCTTCGGTAGGTAAAGTTTCATTTACTCCCGATCAGCTTGCTGCAAACGCCAAAGAATTCATCAATATGATTTTGAAGCTCAAACCTTCGGCTGCTAAAGGTACTTACATCAAGAGTGTATATTTGTCTAGCACCATGAGTCCGGGTTTAAAAATCGACAATAAGTCGGTTGAGGCTTAATATTAATTTTTGAATGACTGAATCATGAAGAAAGAGGACAAAGATAAAATCATAGATAGCCTGATCGAAAAATTAAATTCGTTCAAGAACTTCTATCTAGCTGACACATCTGAACTCAACGCTGCTAATACAACGGCCTTGAGGAGAAAATGTTTCGAAAAGCAAATCAAACTTGAAGTTGTAAAAAACACGCTTTTACGCAAAGCGCTTGAACGTTCCAACGGCAATTACGAAGAGCTTTATGATGTACTAAGTAAATCTACATCAATAATGTTTACCGAAGCTGGTAATGTTCCTGCAAAGCTCATAAAAGAGTTTCGCAAGAAACATAAAAAACCAGTTTTGAAAGCAGCTTATGTAGAGGAGTGTATATATGTGGGCGAGGATCAACTCGAAGTTTTAATCAACATCAAATCGAAATTCGAAATGATTGGTGTGGTAGTTGGTATGTTGCAGTCGCCTGCTAAAAATGTTGTTTCAGCTTTACAATCGGGCGGTGGAAAAATCGCTGGCATAGTAAAGACATTATCAGAGAGAGAGTAAATTAAATTTTAATTATTAAATAAATAGGTAAAATGGCAGATTTAAAAGCATTTGCGGAGCAACTTGTTAACTTAACAGTTAAGGAAGTTAACGAATTAGCAAAAATCTTAAAAGACGAATATGGCATCGAGCCAGCAGCAGCAGCTGTAGTAGCAGCACCAGCAGCAGCAGGCGAAGCAGCAGCACCAGCCGAAAAAACTACTTTCGATGTAGTTTTAAAAGCACCAGGTGGAGCTAAATTGCAAATCGTAAAATTAGTTAAGGAATTAACTGGTTTAGGTTTAAAGGAAGCTAAAGAACTTGTTGACGCCGCTCCAAAAGCAGTAAAAGAAGGTGTTTCTAAAGAAGAAGCCGAATCAGTAAAAGCACAATTAGAAGAAGCAGGAGCCGAAGTTGAACTTAAATAGTTTGACAATTACGTCAAAATGAATTCGTTAGGTTTAGAATCCCACTAAGTTTGGGATTCTAAACCTTTTTATTATTGTTGGTTAAAGTTCAATTAATCCTTTATTAGATGTCGTCCAATACTGCTGAAAGAATTAGTTTCACTTCCACGAAAAAGCCATTGGCCTATCCAGATTTTCTGGAAGTTCAGTTGAAGTCTTTCTATGACTTTTTCCAAATAGATACAAGCCCCGAGAACCGTAGAAATGAAGGGTTGTACAAAGTGTTTGCCGAAAATTTCCCTATAACCGATACCAGAAATAATTTCGTTCTGGAGTTTATCGATTATTTTATCGATCCTCCCCGCTATTCCATTGAGGAATGTATTGAGCGTGGATTAACCTATTCCGTTCCATTAAAAGCTAAATTAAAGCTTTACTGTACCGACCCAGAACACGAAGATTTTGATACTGTTATCCAAGATGTTTACTTGGGTACTGTACCTTATATGACTCCCCGTGCCTCGTTTGTTGTAAATGGCGCAGAAAGGGTTGTTGTATCGCAGTTACATCGTTCACCAGGTGTATTCTTCGGTCAAAGTATCCATGCAAATGGTACAAAGTTGTATTCGGCTCGTATCATACCGTTTAAAGGATCGTGGATAGAATTTGCTACCGATATTAACAACGTAATGTACGCTTACATCGATCGTAAGAAGAAGTTACCAGTTACAACCTTACTTAGAGCCATAGGGTTCGAAAGCGACAAGGATATCCTTGAAATTTTTGGGCTAGCCGATGAGTTTAAAGTATCGAAAACAGGTTTGAAGAAAGTTGTTGGTCGTAGGCTTGCCGCTCGTGTGTTAAAATCGTGGGTAGAAGATTTTGTTGATGAAGATACCGGCGAAGTGGTTTCCATCGAACGTAACGAAGTTGTGATAGATCGCGAAACTGTAATCGAGAACGACCATATCGACTTAATTGTTGATTCCGGTTCGCCATCGATATTGCTGCACAAGGAAACAGCAAATATGTCGGATTTTGCTATCATTTACAATACACTTCAGAAGGATCCATGTAACTCAGAAAAGGAAGCTGTATTGCATATATACCGCCAATTACGTAACTCCGAGCCACCCGATGAGGCTACAGCTCGCGATGTAATTGACAAACTGTTTTTCTCCGATAAACGTTACGACCTAGGAAACGTTGGTCGCTACCGAATAAATAGAAAACTCGGCTTAAATTTTCCGATGGAAGTAAAAGTACTTACTAAGGAAGATATAATAGCCATTATAAAATACCTGATTCAGCTAATCAACTCAAAAACAGATGTTGACGATATCGACCATTTAAGTAATCGTCGCGTTCGTACTGTTGGCGAGCAATTAGGCAACCAGTTCAGTGTTGGTTTGGCACGTATGGCTCGCACTATTCGCGAACGTATGAACGATCGTGATAACGAAGTGTTTACGCCTATCGACCTGATTAATTCGAAAACATTATCATCGGTTATCAATTCGTTCTTTGGAACCAACCAGTTGTCGCAATTTATGGATCAAACCAATCCATTAAGCGAAATGACGCACAAACGTCGTTTGTCGGCACTCGGACCTGGAGGTTTATCGCGCGAACGTGCTGGTTTCGAGGTTCGAGATGTTCATTATACTCATTACGGACGTCTTTGCCCTATTGAAACACCCGAAGGACCAAACATCGGTCTTATTTCGTCGCTTTGTGTTTACGGAAAGATTAATCGTCTTGGATTTATTGAAACGCCCTACCGTAAAGTTCAAGCAGGAAAAGTTGACCTTACCGATGAAGGAGTTATATATTTAAGCGCTGAAGAAGAAGAAGCTAAAATTATAGCTCAAGCTAATGCGCAAATTGGCGAAGACGGAATATTTAAACAACCTAAAGTAAAAGCTAGGTTTAACGGCGACTTTCCAATTCCCGATAAGGATTTGGTTGAATTAGTTGACGTTGCACCAAACCAGATTGCTTCTATTGCAGCTTCGTTAATTCCATTCCTCGAGCACGACGATGCAAACCGTGCGCTTATGGGTTCGAACATGATGCGTCAGGCAGTGCCATTACTTCGCCCGGAATCGCCAATTGTTGGTACTGGTATTGAAGGTTCGGTGGTACACGACTCACGCCTAATGGTTCAGGCTGAAGGAGATGGTGTAATTAAGTTCGTTGATGCTCACGAAATAGTTGTTGACTACGACCGTACCGACGATCAAAAGTTTCTTAGCTTCGAAGACGATATTCGCCGCTATATGCTGCCAAAATATCGTAAAACAAACCAGAATACTTGCTTAAACCTGAAGCCAATAGTTAAAAAGGGCGTAAGGGTTGTTAAAGGTCAGATACTTACCGAAGGTTATGCAACACAACTTGGCGAACTTGCGTTAGGTCGCAACCTGCGTGTGGCTTTCATGCCATGGAAAGGTTATAACTTTGAGGATGCTATCGTTATAAACGAAAAAGTTGTTCGCGAAGATATTTTCACTTCGGTGCATGTTGATGAATACATGTTGGAAGTGCGCGATACCAAACGTGGTTTGGAGGAGTTAACATCCGATATCCCTAATGTAAGCGAGGAAGCTACAAAAAACCTCGACGAAAACGGTTTAATTCGCATTGGCGCACAGGTTGAACCTGGCGATATACTTATAGGTAAGATTACTCCAAAGGGAGAATCGGATCCATCGCCCGAAGAAAAACTGCTAAGGGCAATATTTGGAGACAAAGCTGGCGATGTGAAAGACGCTTCGCTTAAAGCACCTCCATCGTTGTTCGGGGTTGTTATCGATAAAATGCTTTTCAGTCGTGCTGTTAAGGATAAAAAAGGAAAAAATTCCGAAAAGGTTCTTATTCAGAAGATTGAAGACGAATTCACTAAGAATTCCGAAGAATTAAAAGTTCGATTAATCGACAAATTATTCGTTCTAGTAAATGGAAAAACATCGCAAGGTGTTAAGGATTACAACAATACAGAAATTATTGTTAAGGGTTCGAAATTTACTATGAAACAATTGCAGGAGTTAGATTACATGAATCTGAACCCTACAAAATGGACTACGGATAAGCCGAAGAATGAACAAATAAGGGAATTGCTTAACAATTTCATGGCTAAATATAAGGACATTGACGCTATTTATAAGCGTAAAAAATACAATGTTACTATAGGTGATGAGTTACCAGCTGGAATTATTCAATTGGCAAAAGTATATATTGCCAAAAAACGTAAGCTTAAAGTTGGTGATAAAATGGCCGGACGCCACGGAAATAAAGGTATCGTTTCGCGAATTGTTCGTGCCGAGGATATGCCATTTCTTGAGGATGGAAGTCCAGTTGATATTGTTCTGAATCCACTTGGTGTGCCTTCGCGTATGAACCTTGGGCAGATTTACGAAACCGTTTTAGGCTGGGCCGGACAAGTACTAGGTGTAAAATTTGCATCTCCTATATTCGATGGAGCCTCGGTTGACGAGATAAACCAATGGACTGATAAGGCCGATTTGCCGCGCTACGGTAAAACATATCTGTACGATGGCGGAACTGGCGAAAGATTCGATCAGCCTGCAACGGTTGGGGTAATCTATATGCTTAAACTTGGCCACATGGTCGATGATAAGATGCATGCTCGTTCTATTGGACCATACTCGCTTATTACACAGCAACCGCTCGGTGGTAAGGCTCAGTTTGGTGGTCAGCGTTTTGGTGAAATGGAGGTTTGGGCGCTCGAAGCTTTCGGTGCTGCCAACATTCTTCAGGAGATCCTCACAGTTAAATCCGACGATGTTATTGGACGTGCCAAAACATACGAAGCAATTGTGAAAGGCGAGCCTATGCCAACACCTGGTATCCCCGAATCGTTCAATGTATTATTACATGAATTAAGAGGATTAGGATTGAGTATTACACTTCATTAAGTACCTAATTACTAATTACTAAGTAATTAGTACCTAGTAATTAGTACCTAGTACTTAGTATTTATAAGTTCTTTTTACTATTTACTCAGTACTCAGTACTAATTAATAGTACAAAATACATAAATTTAAAACATATACTATGTCATATAGAAGAGAGAACAAAGTAAAATCGACATTTACCAAAATCTCTATCGGTTTGGCTTCGCCTGAGGAAGTTCTTGAACGTTCCAGTGGTGAGGTTTTAAAACCCGAAACCATCAACTATCGAACATACAAGCCTGAGCGCGACGGATTGTTTTGCGAGCGGATATTTGGACCTGTAAAGGATTACGAATGTCATTGCGGTAAATACAAACGTATTCGTTATAAGGGTATTGTGTGCGACCGTTGTGGTGTTGAAGTTACCGAAAAGAAAGTGCGTAGAGAGCGCATGGGGCATATTCAACTTGTTGTTCCTGTGGCTCATATATGGTATTTTCGTTCCCTTCCAAACAAAATTGGATATTTACTTGGGTTGCCAACAAAAAAGCTCGATGCCATTATTTATTACGAACGCTATGTTGTAATAAATCCGGGTATCAAGTCGGCCGAGGTTAAATACCTCGATTTTCTTACTGAAGAGGAGTACCTCGATATTCTAGAATCGCTTCCGAAGGATAATCAAAATCTCGACGATACCGATCCTAATAAATTTATTGCCGATATGGGCGCTGATGCTTTATTTAAGCTTTTGCAACGTATCGAACTCGATGAATTGTCGTACGACCTTCGCCATAAGGCCAGTAACGAAACTTCGCAGCAACGTAAGAGCGAAGCTTTAAAGCGTTTGAACGTGGTTGAAGCTTTTCGCGAATCGAAAGCAACGAACAATCCTGAGTGGATGATTATGAAGGTTGTACCAGTAATTCCACCCGAATTACGTCCGTTGGT
>JANYAP010000036.1 GCA_025361285.1 Bacteroidales bacterium
ATTAAATTTTACAAGACAAAGGAGAAAGAAAATATTCTTTCCCTCTTTGCCCTGATGGATAAAGTTTACATTTGCCCTCTCCTCGTCAAAAAAAAGTTGCAGATGAAACATATAACCAAAGAACAAAGGTACACAATTGCAGTAATGAAACAACAAGGATTTAAACAGCTTGAAATAGCTATGACCATAGGAAAAGACAAGTCTGTAATAAGCCGGGAAATAAAACGTAATTGTGATAAACGGAGTGGTTCTTACAACGAAGATTTAGCACAACGGAAGTATGAACAACGACAAGAGAACAAGCCAAAAAATATTCGGTTTACCCAAGAAGTGAAGCTATTTGTAGATAGTTTGCTAATGGACGATTACAGCCCCGAACAGATTGCAGGGAGAGCGAAGCTCGACGGGAAAAGATGTGTAAGCCATGAACGAATTTATCAATATGTTTGGCATGACAAAAAGAAGGGTGGAAACCTGCATTTACAACTCAGGCATAAAGGCCGGAAATATCGAAAAAGAGGAGCAGCCAAAGACAGCCGGGGTATTATCAAAAACAGGGTAGACATTGAAAGCAGGCCCAAAATAGTTGATGAAAAAATTCGCTTTGGCGATTGTGAAATTGATACAGTAATTGGGAAAAATCATAAAGGAGCCTTGCTTACGATTAATGATAGAGTAACAAGTATGGTTTGGATTAGCATACTTTCAGGAAAAGATGCAGAACCCCTGACAGAAAAGGCTATTGAAGTATTGCTGCCAATGAAAGATATGCTTCATACTATCACAGCAGACAATGGAAAAGAATTTGCGCATCACAAAAAAATAGCAGATGCATTAGATGTCGATGTCTATTTTGCCAAACCTTATCACTCTTGGGAAAGAGGTGCTAACGAAAATACAAACGGGCTGATTAGACAATATTTTCCTAAAGGTACTTCGTTTGAAAACATTACAAATGAGCAAGTTGAATATGTGCAAAACAAGCTAAATAATAGGCCAAGAAAAAAATTGGGCTTTCTATCACCAATTGAATTTTTTTATACTAATTTTGAAAAACCAAAAGTTGCATTTGTGACTTGAATCCAGCAATTATTAACATAGTGGTATGTTAATTTTAATAATTTAAATCATTATGAGTCTTACGTCAGTTTTGCATTATGGCAACAAAGAATTTAAGGATTTTAGGACATCGCTTGTCGATTTATTTCCAACTCCTATAATTTCAAGTGAGTCATTAATAATTTCCGCACCGTTAACGGCGAATTATGCTTTGGTTGGCATTGCATTTGACTATCTTTTAAGATTTTCCTTAGAAAAAAAATACAAAGAATTAGTTTATAGTTCTAATTGGATTGCAGAGGATGCCTTACAGAATTATAAGGGTAATCGATTTTCAATTAACGGCGAAATTAGTATTGATGACTATGATAAACTGGATGATTTAATGCTTATTTGGGCTGAAGACCATAAGAAGGTGAATCAAAGATTTCGTGACTCTAAATTGATTTACGGTGAATTTATTAATACGTCGATAGGGGTAAGTGATGCTCTTTTAGAAACTGTACTATTTTTGAGTAGATTAGATTTAGTTGCTCGTGATAATCTTCATAATGAATTGAGCCTTAATCCTGAACATAAAGACGATTTAACTGATTTACGCACTTTAATTCTAAACTGCGATCTAAACCTATTTAAACCTTATAGTAAGATTGTTTTAAACCCTACTTTTGGCAAGGGGTCTAAACTTGTCAATGGTGCTGATGCTGATCTTATTATTGACAACACTCTGATTGAAATAAAAACAACCAAACACTTAAAAATTACTCGGCCTATTTTTAATCAACTACTTGGATATTACCTTTTATACATTATTGGGGGTGTTGATAAACATAAAGATTGTATTATTGAAAATTTAGGAATTTATTTTTCGAGATATAATCTTTTATGGTCAATACCTATAGCTCAAATTGGAGATAGGGCAGATTTCAATAAAGCAGCAAAGTTTTTAAAAAAAACAAACCGCTAATCGAGTAGACTGCCCAGTCAGCATTACCTGACTGGGAGAGCCTCTCACACCACTGTACGTACGGATCTCGTATACAGCGGTTCATTTAGATGAGGAGCAATTTTTGAGTAATGAGTAAGTAATGCCCCAAACCAGTCCAGGTGCTGAGTGGGCAAACAAACCAGTAGTGGTTAATTATCTTACTAACGTTAGTCCTGTGACAAGATGGAAAGTTATAGGCGATTATTCGTACTCAAAAGAGGAATATCCAGCAAAATCCTTGTTTGTAAACGAAAACTCGGACGAGGACGGCAACATTACCCGCGAATACAAGGACACCGAAGGCAAGGTAGTGCTAAAAGAATCGTTGTTAGGTGCCAAATCCTTAAGTACATACTATATATACGACGATTTTGGGCTTTTACGTTGCGTAGTACCACCAGCAGCTACCAATCCTAACGATATTAATCTTTGCTATTACTACCGTTACGACAAACGCCAGCGTATGATTGAGAAAAAAATACCAGGTGGTGGATTAGTTAAAATGGTGTACGACAACCGCGACCGTTTGCGATGTACACAAAACAACTTACAGGCAAATGCATATCCTTCAGAATGGTCGTATATAAAGTACGATGAGCTTAACCGACCGATAATGACTGGCGTGTTGTATTTAACAATGCAAACTATCGAATTGGTATTCAACACCGGTACAATTTGCGAAACTCGTAATAATGTGGCAACCTACAAAGGTTATACAAATACGTCATTTCCAGTAATAGGCGGTAACTTCGAAAAGCAACCCGAAATACACACCGTTACCTTTTACGATAATCATGATTTTATTATCCCCTTGTCCCTCGGCGACAGCCTCACATATGCAAAATATCCCGATGTATTTAATGCAGCAAGTTCAATCGACACAAAACCAATTGGCAGCGTAACTGGCGTCATTACCAAAGTGCTTGCCAGCGATGCTTCCACAATCTTAAAGCCCGAACTTAACTCAACCATTTACTACGATTCGTTAGGACACGTTTTACGAAGTATATCCGAAAACCACTTAAATGGTAAGGATGTGGTTACAAACCATTACGAAGACTTTACTTATCGGCTAACCAAAACCAGGCAAGAGCATTACAAAGGTGCCGAGAAGGTAACTATTAATAAACGTATGCGTTACGACCATGTTGGCCGATTGCTCGAAACCATACAAAACATTAATAATCAAGATAGCGTTACCATTAACGCCTTTAAATATAACGAACTTGGGCAATTAGTTACCAAATACCTGCACTCGGCACAAACTAGCGGCTCTCGAACCTATTTGCAGAAAATAGATTACACATACAACATACGCGGGTGGCTCACAAAAATTAACGATCCCTCCCTTTCCAGCGAAAACGACCTTTTTGGGATGCAGCTAAACTACACCAACAATACCGGCAACGCGTTAGTAAGCAAACCAACCTTTAACGGCAACATATCGGGCATTAGCTGGAACACCAAAGGCGACATAAACCGCGGATATGGCTTTACCTACGATAGCCTAAACCGCCTTACTTATGCCAAATACGCCGATGGCACCGCACTTAACCTAAACCCCGAAGCTAATTCCGAATCGGTTTCGGCGTACGACGATAATGGCAACATTTTAAAGCTAAAACGCAAATACACAGGCATAGTTGTAGACGACCTTACATACAACTACTTGCCTAAAACCAACCAAATAAGTCAAATTACCGATTTAGGCACAGCCAACGCCAATGTTGAGGATTTTGCAGGCACATGCACTGGCTACATGTACGATACCAACGGAAACATGACCAAAGACCCTGCCCGCAACACTACCCTGCAATACCACAACACCTTAAACCTGCCTAAAACAGTCGATTTTGGCAACAATCAACGCATATACTACAGCTACACCGCCACAGGCGCTAAACTGGTAAAATACGTTCAAAACGTTGCTACTATTACCCGCACCCACTACATAGGCAACATAGTTTACGAAGGCAACACCCTAAGTTATATAGCTACCGACGAAGGCCGCCTTGTAGCCATAGGCACCGGTGCCAACCGCAAGTTTGTAAACGAATACACACTAAAAGACCACCTTGGCAACGCCCGTGTAACCTTTATGGGTACAAACCTTGGCGGTGCCGTTGATGTAATGCAAACCACCAATTACTATCCTTTTGGATTGGTAATG
>JANYAP010000105.1 GCA_025361285.1 Bacteroidales bacterium
GCAATTCCAATCCCAAATCCAAACCGCAAAATTCGTCATTCCGACCGCAGGCAGGAAACTTTTGTAACAAATTGTAGAGATTTTTTTAAGTACTATATACTAATTACTAAGTACTTAATACTAAATACTCAATACCATACACTAAAAATGATTAACAAATACTACCTAATATATAAACCATTTGGCATGCTTAGTCAATTTTCGGCCGATGGCGACAAACCAACACTTGCACAGTTATTTAACTTTCCTAACTATGTTTACCCTGTTGGTAGGCTCGATTCCGATAGCGAAGGCTTGCTTATTTTAACTAACGATAAAGAACTGAATTATAAATTGTTGAATCCTAAATTTGAACATCGGCGAACCTATTTGGCACAGGTTGAAGGGTTGATTACAACCGAATCAATATCAATGCTTTGCAATGGAGTTTCAATTACTGTAGATGGTAAAATATATTACACAATGCCCGCAAAAGCTAGCATGCTTTTAAATAACCCTACGCTACCCGAACGAAACCCGCCAATACGATATCGGAAAAACATACCTACTTCGTGGATAGAACTTGTGCTTAGCGAAGGTAAAAACCGACAAGTACGAAAAATGACTGCAGCAGTTGGCTTTCCTACGTTGCGGCTTGTGCGAACCTCTATCGAAGGTATAGAATTAGGTACAATGCAACCTAGCGATGTTATTGATATTAAGCACGATAAAATTTACGAATTACTTTTCGGTAAATGAAAAGACAAAATGAACCACCATGAATTCCGTTCGACGAACTTTTCTAAAAAACTATATATTGTTAACATCTAGTGTATTAGTGCTTCCGAATATGGTTAATGCATTGCCTATAAAGGTTATAAACAAAAAACCATTGTTAAAGTTCTCCTATAAGCCTTACACATTGGAGCTTAAGCACGTGTTTACAGTTGCTGCCAATTCGCGAAGCACCACGCCAGTTATGCTTACTCAAATTGAATACGATGGAATTATAGGTTATGGCGAAGCCTCTATGCCACCATATTTGGGCGAATCGCACGAAACGGTCGGTAAATTTCTTGCAAAAGTTAATTTGTCACAGTTTTCCGACCCATTTCAAATTGATGATATTCTTACATACGTCGACAGTATTGATATTAATAATACTGCCGCTAAAGCCTCGGTCGATATAGCCTTGCACGATTTAGTTGGAAAATTGCTTGGAAAGCCATGGCATAAATTATGGGGTTACAACGCCGCCAAAACTCCCAACACCTCCTTTACTATTGGTATCGACACCCCTGAAGTTGTTAAGCAGAAAACTTTGGAAGCAATGCCATATAAAATTTTAAAGGTAAAGCTTGGAAAAGGTAACGATAAGGAAATGATTGATAATGTGCGTGGTGTTACCGATAAACCTTTGTTTGTAGATGTTAACCAAGGTTGGAAGGACAGGCAACAGGCACTCGATATGGCTCATTGGCTAAGCGAACAAGGGGTTATTTTTATTGAACAACCAATGCCAAAGGAAATGACCGCCGATATTGCCTGGCTCACCGAACGAAGTCCACTACCTATTATTGCCGATGAAGCCGTTCAGCGGCTAACAGATTTGGTTAAACAACGCAATTTTTATTCGGGCGTAAATATTAAATTAATGAAATGTACTGGCATGCGCGAAGCCCACAAAATGGTCGAATTTGCTCGATCCATTGGCATGAATGTAATGATAGGCTGCATGACCGAAACATCGTGTGCCGTGTCGGCAGCCGCGCAGCTATCGCCAGCCTGCGATTTTGCCGACCTCGATGGTTCGTTACTCATAAAAAACGACGTTTTCGAAGGTATGACAATTGAAGACGGAAAAGTTACGTTGAATGAAAGATCGGGAATTGGAATAATACGGAAATAGAATTGGTTATAACCTGATTACACCTTTTTTAGGTTAATTAGTGTCCATCCGTAATGTCGATAACTGGCAAAATAATAAATCGAGAACAGGCGAAACCTTTTCTAATATTACAGAATATTAGCTTATTGCAGCGTATAATTTAATACTCAGTGTAAAAGTTTCGCCTTTTGCTGGATATTACGGATGGATATGTGCGAATAATGTAATTAATAAAAATAATTATGTAATAAAATATTTGCCTTAAAGCCTAACCTTTGTAAGGCTTTGTTTTATGCACAAAGGCATTGGTTGTTAATAAGCAATAATCAAATTAATGAACAAAACAGAACTTTAAAGTGCTGGAATGTGCCAACAATATTGAAGTCCATAATAAACATATTTTCTTATATAAATGATTGTATTATAAACTTAATTTAAATTAATAATTATGAAAACAACAAGATTTAGTGCCAAAACAAGAAAATTATTTTTAGGTATTTTAACAGTTCTGTTAATACTACCCTTTTCCTTACAAGCTCAAAAAATACCTTTCGCTCAATCGTCAGTTGTTCCAGCGGCAGAGGGTTATGTGAAAATAAGTACGGATCGTAATAAAAATAATATCATAAAAATTCGCATTAAGAATTTGGCTAAAATAGATAGATTGGATCCAGCTATGAAAACCTATATAGTGTGGATGCTTACCGACAGAGAAACAACGATGAATATAGGGCGAATAAATAGTTCAAAAGGCTTGAAAGTTTCTTTTGATGCGGTGTCATCGTTTAAACCAATCAAAATTTTTATTACTGCCGAAGTGAATGAAAGCACTAAGGAACCAGGCGAAAAGATAGTCCTATCAACAGACAATTTTTATAATTAGTGTGCATACGTAATGTCGAATATCCTGACAGGTTTGAGTAACAGGCGAAACCTTTTTTAAAATAAAGATTATAAGCTTATTGCAGCGTATAATCGATTACACAATAGAAAGGTTTTCGCCTGTTGCAGTGCATTAGGGACGGATACTAATAAATCATTGGACATAGTATAGCGTCAAATGATTGTTTATACTTAAAAACAGCACTTTTGCAAGCTATGGATTGATTTTCAGTTCGTTAGATTTGTGAATGTGCTGTTTTGTGTTATGGAGTTTTTTTATTTCTTTAGGTTTGAGGCTTTCGATGTATTTAAACTTATACTAAACTGTCAAAAAAGGATTAATTATTTACATTTATTTAATTATTTAGCTCCTTGAATAAAAACATACCTAATCTAATGGAAACCAAGCAAGACACTCCGAAGATTCTTAAAAACAAATATATACCAACGGCTGAGTTTTATAGTCAAATAATTGACAGCCTACAAGATTATTCAATTTTTACATTAGATAATGAATTTAATATAAATAGTTGGAGTTCTGGCTCTACAAAAATATTTGGTTACGAAACGGACGAAGTTATTGGAGAACCTTTCGATATAATATTTACTGACGAAGATTTAAAAAATGGCATTCCAAAAAAAGAAGTTGAAACCGCATTAAAAGAAGGCAGGGCAACAGATAATAGATGGCACATTGCTAAAGATAAGAGCCTGTTTTATGCTTATGGGCTTATTTTTCCACTTATTGGTTTAAACGGAGAGATGCTGGGCTATGTTAAAATACTGCGCGACTTAACAGACAGGAAGCAATCGGAGGATGCCATAAAAAAATATATTGGAGAATTGGAAGATCTTAATTCTCATAAAGAGAGCGTTCTTGCAATACTTTCGCACGATTTAAGAAGTCCTCTATCTGCCATTATTGGAGCAGCAAAATATTTGAAAGAAAACTTTCAAAAAATGAAACCCGATGATGCTCAGGATATGCTCGATTTAATTTATAAATCATCGGAAGATGAGCTAGATATGCTTGACTATTTAGTAGAATGGGCAAGAATAAAATACGCATCGGACATATTTTCTCCAACAAAAATAAAACTAATTGAATATATTAATAAGGTTTTTGAAAAATTACGCGATACAGTTTCAGTAAACGCAATCAATCTTCATCACGAAATTGAAGACGATACTTCTGTATTTGCGGATGGTAAAATGTTAGTTTCCATCATTCAAAATATTATTTCAAACGCGATAAAACATACCGAAAATGGAGGAACAATAACAGTTTCAGCAAAAAGAAACGACGACAAAATTATTGTTCAAGTTAAGGATACCGGAGTTGGAATGTCCAAAGAGATAATGAAATGCCTCTTTACACCACAATTGAAAGCACTTTCAGAAGCAAGAAAAAATAATAAAGGGGCAGGAATAGGATTATTATTGGTAAAAGGATTTTTAGAAAAAAATGGTGGCGAAATATGGGTTGAAAGTATTGAAGGTGAAGGTTCATCGTTTTATTTTACCCTACCCAGTGATAAACCTTTATATAAAGCAGGAAGTTCAGACGAAGTAATGTTTGATGAAAGTACATAATGCCAATATAGTAATGAAATTTTTACGAGCAAATTATACTTAGTTAAGCCTGAACGCCTTTAAGTGTAAGTTAAAAACAATTCTAAAAGTCATTCTTTTATTATTCTGCCAAAAGGCTATAAAATTCGAAAATTCTTCTAAATTTGTACTGATATCGAGCAATTAGAATGAAAATTTTCGAAATGAGAAATATATTTCTGTTCTGTTCTGTACTATTCCTTCAGCACCTGCATTCGCAAACTATAACCGCACCCTTACGGTTTCAGAGTATTACCACAGAGCATGGGTTACCACACAATTTTGTACACTCCATAACACAGGATAAAAAAGGCTTTATTTGGATAGGAACCAATTATGGATTAGCACGTTACGATGGCTATAATTTTAAAATTTTCCAACCCGACCCTCTTAAGCCAAATTCAATAAAACATAAGCCAAACAACCTCCTATTTGCCGATTCGAAGGACAATTTATGGATTTTTAGTAGCCAAGGTAGCATTAGTAAAATGAATCTTAAAACCGAAAGTTTTACCCAATATTTATACGATTCAACAAACAAATATTTTCTCGGCATTTATTATTGCACTTTTTACGAGGATAGCGATACCAACTTGTGGTTAACCACTACCAACGGTGTTTTCTTATACAACAAAGAACACGATAATTTTATTAGTACTTTTTCCGGAAAGGACATTAACGGAGTTATAGGTACACCGTTAGCCGATGATAATTGTGGCAATTTATGGTTTGTTATCGATAAAAAGATTAGGATTTTAAATAAGAAAACATTTTCCATATCTACTTTAGGCGAACTGGTTTCCGACAATAAATACGAAACTGTTGAATACAATAGCGTAATTTCCGACAAAACAGGTCAAATATGGTTAACTACCGTTAAAAATGGATTGTTGTGCTATAACCCAAATGCTCGAAAAGTAACATCGTATCTTGAAAAAATACCCAATCTTATCCGTAGTTATATCGATAATAAAGGTAACTTATTAGCAATTTCTCGAGAAAAAGAATTGTACAAATTGTTGGTTTGTAAAAAAGAAGATATTGAAAAGAAGATATATAAATCGTACGTTCTTTGTAATATTCGATTAGGAATAGACTGGTTGAAATTATTAGATGATAGTGAAGGAAATATATGGATTTCATCATCTTTTGGGTTGTGCAAATATAATTTTATATCAGAACTTACTTGTTTTGAGGCAAATAACTTATTACCATATTCTATCTCCGCGAATTCAGTTGAAGATATTTTTATTGATCGAACCAATAACCTATGGGTATGCCCACTTAGAAAAGGTTTAAACAAAGTAGATTTAAACCAAAAGCCATTCCGATTAAGTGCTCCCGAAATTAAAAGCTTAAGCGATTTGCAAAGAAACAAAAATGTGCTGTCGATTTTTGAAGATAGTAAACAAAATTATTGGATTGGAGGTTCCACTAATGAAACTGCAGTATTTAATAAAACTAACGGTAAAATAAATTATTGTTTATTCGATTTCTCCGAGCCAATTTCGGCTATGCATGAAGATACAGAGGGCAACATGTGGTTAGGTTCCTATTGGGGTACATTATTAAAAGTAAAACCACCTTCGTTAAATGCGTTACCAGCAAATTCGAACGTTTCCTTGGCGGTACTGAAAAGGTTTATAGTTGGTGATATAAGAAAAATAGTTGAAGATAAAAAAAACAATATATGGATTGCTTCCCTGTGGGGCATAATGGAATGGAACAAGAAAAAAAATGTAATAATCAATCATTCAAAACTATACGATTCGTTGTATAGTTACAGCTCGTTTTACCGAACCTTACTTATCGATAAAAACCAAACTTTATGGGCTGGTTCTAATAATGGAGGTTTAACAAAGTACGACGCGAATAAAAAAACGTTTAAACACTATTTAAACAACCCTAAAAGCAACAATACAATAAGCAACAATACATTATACTCAATTTACGAGGATAATAATGGATACCTATGGGTTGGTACTGGCAAGGGTCTCGAAAAGTTTAACCCCGTAACCGAAGTTTTCGAACACGAAGGCATTAACAACGAACTAACTAACCGAAGCATTTTTAGTGTTTTTCCCGACACTTCGGGCAACTTATGGATGTCGTGCGACGTAGGGATTGCCAAGTACAACATTGCCACCAAAGCAACTACAATATATGGCAAATCCGATGGTTTATTAAACAGCGAATTTCAAACAACCGCCAGTTTTTTAAGCAAATCGGGCGAAATTTTATATGGTGGAATAAATGGACTGTTATCGTTTTTTCCTTCCGAAATTAAGTCAAATCAAATACTTCCCAAACCTGTAATTACCAATTTCTATTATAAAAATAAAGTTGTTTCGCCAGGCGACAGTGTTAATGGCAGACTACTGTTAAACCAACAATTATGGGAAACTAGCAACATTTCATTATTTCATTACGAAAACGAATTTGCCATTGAATTTTCGGCATTGCATTTTTCGGCACCCGCGAAAATAAAATATCAATATAAATTAGAAGGGTTTAATAATGAATGGATATACGCCGATGCTACCAAGCGGACAGCCTATTATACAGGCTTGCCGCCCGGCAAATATACATTTAAACTTAAAGCCACAAACAACGATGGTTTAATGTGTTTGCCCGAAGATGAAGTTCGACTAACCATTACAATTATTCCGCCATTTTGGCAAACTCTTTGGTTTAAAGTATTATTGTTTTTATCAATGTTCAGTTTAGTGCTTTTATATATCCGGATTAAGGTTAAAGCGCTAAAAAACAAAAATATTCAATTGAATAAAAGGGTAAAAGAACGTACTTACGAACTCGAACGTGCTAACTTATCGCTTAGTAACAGAACACACGATTTGGAAGAGGCTAACACCGTATTAGAAGAGCGCCAGGAAGAGATAAACCAGCAAAAAGAAGAAATTGTTACACAGTACGAAAAGCTCGAGGAAACAAACCAACTACTTCAGGTACAGCAAAATCAAATTTTGGAGCAAAACACCGAACTCGATAAGCACCGCAACAAACTGGAAGAATTAGTGGAAGAGCGCACGCACGAACTCGAGAAAGCATTGGTTAAGGCCGAGGAATCTGATATGTTAAAGACCTCGTTTTTAACCAATATGTCGCACGAAATTCGTACGCCAATGAATGCTATTATTGGGTTTTCGTCGCTTTTAAAAGAACAAAACTTATCTAGTAAACGCGATGAGTTTATTAATATAATTGAAACCAATGGGTTAACACTTTTATCATTAATAAACGATATTTTAGATTTATCGAGCATACAATCGCAACAGGTGTCGCTTATGCCATTAAATAGTAACTTATGTGAATTACTTCACAAGCAATACGGTACCTTTCAAATTGAAACAAACCGAAAACAACTGTTTTTGAAACTAAATACTACCCGCATAGCAACCGATTTTTGCATGATGTTCGACCAAGTTCGCTTGCTTCAGGTAATCTCAAATTTGCTGTCGAATGCAATAAAATTTACCTCTACCGGAGGCGTGGAATTTGGTATTTACGAAGCAACCGATAAAGTTACATTTTATGTTTCCGACACTGGCATTGGCATACCAATAGAGGTAGGAGAGGCTGTATTCGATAGGTTTTATAAAATTGAAACAAACAAAACTGAACTATACCGAGGAACAGGCTTGGGCTTGGCTATTTGTAAAAGTTTAGTTTCGTTGTGGGGCGGAACTATTTGGTATCAATCGGAATTAGGCAAGGGCACTACGTTCTTTTTTACATATCCTATTTCGAAAGTTGTAACCAGCAACAATGCACAAGCAGTTGCAAACGAATATGTTAATAGCATTAATTTAAAAGACAAGCTCGTTTTAATAGCCGAGGACGAGGATTCGAATTTTCAACTGCTCGAAAATTTTTTATTTGCAACTAAAGTAAGAATTTTGCGTGCCAAAAATGGTGTAGAAGCTATTCAGATTGCTACAGAACAACCAGTAGATTTAATATTAATGGATATTAAAATGCCAATAATGAATGGATTAGTAGCATCGAGCAAAATAAAAGAATTGTTTCCGCTGCTTCCAATAATAGCCCAAACAGCTTTCGCTTACAAAAACGAGATAGAGGAAATACTAAACGGCGGCATTAACGCATACATTATAAAACCGATAAAAAAGGTTGATTTACTGAATATTATTCAGAGGTTTTTGTAGATTTTAAACGAAGTACTTAGCCTTTGTTCTTTAGCGAATGGCTTTCAATTTGTAATATTAAGCCATGAACTAGTGTTAATCCATAATGGTGTTAATTTGCGTAATTTATCCTGACACCTCAGCCGAACCTAAGTTTGAGTTGTTTCAATAAGCATTCGATGATCATGAACGAAGTATGTTGCTTACAATACAATACTTATATCGGCTAACTTGCGACCTACCTGGCGAACGCCATTTAAAATGCGCTGTGTTTGTGGTTTACAGCATCTAGTGCCATGTCTTTTAGCTCACTAAATGTATCGCCACAGGTGTTAATTGATATGTTGTGCACTATGGGAAACATTTTGAACAGTTGCATAATGATTGAAATTTTATTAGTCTTGAGTTATGAATAGTTTAAAAACGATAGAAAAGAAAATAAGTCAGTTACCACCAAGTTTAGTTGTTAAACTGGATGATTACTTGGACTTTTTATTGTCTCAGAGAAAGGTAAGTGTTAATTCAAATATTCTAAAACAGACATGGGCTGGAGGATTAAAGGAATATAAAAAGAAGTATTCATCACTTGAACTTCAAAAACTAGCCCTTGAATGGAGAACAAAATAAACTTTCTTGTAGATACTAATGTTTGGCTTGAAAGGCTTTTAGAACAAGACGAAGCTGATATAGTTGATGATTTTTTAAAAGTCATTCCATCTGATTATCTGTCAGTTTCTGATTTTTCTTTGCATTCAATAGGTGTAATTTTGCATCGATTAGATAAACTTGATATATTCACTAAATTTATTGATGATTTATTTTCATTTGGCAGTGTGTCGTGTCTTCAATCGGAGCCAATAGATAATTTTGCGATTATTAATATTATCAAAGAAAAGCAGTTGGATTATGATGATGCCTATCAAGAAATGATTTCACATAAATTTGATTTGCAGATAGTGACATTTGATAGAGATTTTAAGAAATGTGGGTTAAGACATATTCACCTAAAGAAGCAACAGACAAATTTAAGTAAATTAAAAAATAACCACAGTGTGCAACACGCGGTATAAAATTGCCGATTTAGTTTGTTACACAAGAGTTGTAGCCTACTTCAACTTTTGTGTAACTTGATAGGGAATCGCACGCAATCGGCAACATTTTCATATCACAACCGTTACCTACCAATGCGTGGGCGCTACGGTCTGAGTTTTCTTTTGTTACCTGCAATACTGTTTTGGGCTTTTTCATCGTTTGTTAAGTTTAATTTCTGCGTCCTTGCATATCGAAAGTAGTGTGCCTTTTGGAACTTCTTTGCCCGAATACTTTTTATCGAATAGTTAATATTTTATTCTTTTGGTTTAGGATACAACTTTGCTGTTTTATATTTGTAGGCTAGGCTTACTTTGATATGCGCAACTGAGGTACAACCTCAGCCGAACGAGGGGTATTATGTTACGCGGTGCTACTTGTTATTTGCTTATTGCTAAAGCAAATTTACTTACTGCTAAAATAAATTTACTTATTGCTAAAGCAAATTCACTTATTGCTAAAATAAATTCACTTATTGCTAAAGCAAATTCTCTCGCTGCTAAAGGTAATTTACTTAGTGCTAAAGTATTTTTTCTTCGCGCTAAAGAGTGTTCTCTTAGCGCTGAAGAAAATTTTCGTAGAGCGGTTGTGTGTTTTCTTTGTTACTGTAAAAGAACGTTGTGTTAAATGGGCGCGTTGTTAAGCCATTTTCGGGTGTTTTATTTTGTTTGTTTTTTAAATTCGATGGCGCTTATTTGTTTGTATTGGGGGCTTGTGGCACCGAATACCGATTTTACGTATTTTTTTATTTCTATTGCTATGGGTACCAAACCTGTGTTTTCGGCATAGAGCGTGGTATCGCGCGCTATCATTGCGTTTTTATAGGGTATTGAGGCGTTTATAGCGGCGCTGTTTAATGTTTTGAAGGTGGCAAGGGCGGTGTTGAGGGCGATAACTTTTAAGTCGGGTTCGTTGGGTGTGTATAATGGTTCGGCTGCAACGCATGTGATTAATTTGGATACGTTATCGATAAGGCTGTCGAAACTTTGCTGCGATACGGATATTTTGGGTGTTTCGGGGGTGGTGGTGGTGCCGTTTGCGGTAGCCGCAGTTGGTGAGGATGGTGCGGCGGCTCCGGCGCGTTTTCCCTGTATTTTACGGTTGATGGTTTTGGCATCGTTTACGGTTAGTTTGGATGCGTCGGTGGCTTCTAAGGCATTTACAATGCGGGTGCTGAGTTTTTTTATTGGTGCGGGTGCAATGGCTAATTCGCGGGCATTGCGCGTGTTTTCGAAGGCGGCAAGGGTTGTTTTAACGGTTTGCAACGTGTTTTTGGCGGTTGCAAGGGCAGCCTGGAGTTGGGGTATTTTAAGTGCATTTTTTGATGGGTTGTACACTGCGCCGTAACTTAAGCAGCTTGCAATGAGTGTTTCGAAGTTTGATACGATTTTTGGGTGACCTGTTTCGGATGTGGATGTCATAGCTGTAGTTTTTTATTTATTGGTTTATATTGATGTTATACTGGTATTTGTAAATTAAAAGCTTTTTTATCGTTATTGTAGGCGAATTATTCTCTTTTCTTCCATATTATAGGTGAACGACGGGGCTTGAGCTTTTCATGTGTTTATAATTTTTTTATTTACCACATGTTACATCCACCGATAATTTTGCCTTGTGTGCTAATTAATTATAGTGGATTTTTCAAAGCTAATAAAAAATATCTAAAGTATCACTCTAAACATTTGCGTCTAATAAAATTGTAAGTAAATCAGTATCTTACGATATGTAAAAAAATCATACCGTTAAAATTGCTGATATATAATGCCATACAACAACTATTTGCGGTATATATACATTTGGCATATTGGTTTGCAGCATTAAACAGCCAACGGCGAAACCATTTTGTAGTTTCGCCGTTGGTTGGTTGTTCAAATGCATTCTACTTGCTAATAGCTTTATCTTGTACAAGCTGAATTTTAATTCAGCTTAGCTGAGTCACAAACGCGCGGCAGCTGGTGTTACCTGATGTTATATTTTTTTGCAATTCGAATTAATCCATTTACAGATAAATCTTCATCAAGTTGCTTCCAATGAATACCATATCCTGACGGAGAAATCGAATAATCATTCCTAGCATATTCAGTTGCATTGTCAAGTTTTTTAGAAGCCTCACAAATTTTAATTTTGTAAGGAATATTATCCACTTTGATAACTAAATAATCATTTTCAAAGCGTAAATCATTAATAGTATAAAATTTATCCATTGTTTGACGTTTTAGTAAAAAACTTACTCCATTCAATCACAATATAATCAAAATGATCGTAAATTATTTTCTTAATCTCCCGTTTGGCCTGAGGTGTCATGTTATATGACAAAGCCTCTTTAATCTCAAAATTGTCTATATCTAGCCAAAACTTACATTCCATATCTCCTTTTTCTGCATGGACATGAATCGGCTCGTTGTCTTCATTAGCCCAAAAATAGAGCCTCCAGCCCATAATCAATAAAATTGTTGGCATTTTTTATTTTATGTGTTTATAATTTGTTTTTTTATTTTACTTCGTTAAGCTTGCAAGCTCGGTTGCCACATAGTACATCCAACGATTATCATGCCATAGTGTGCTAATTAATTATAGTGGATTTTTCAAAGCTAATAAAAAATATCTAAAGTATCACTCTAAACATTTGCGTCTAATAAAATTGTAAGTAAATCAGTATCTTACGATATGTAAAAAAATCATACCGTTAAAATAGCTGATATATAATGCCATACAACAACTATTTGCGGTATATATACATTTGCCTTATTGGTTTGCAGCATTAAACAGCCAACGGCGAAACCATTTTGTAGTTTCGCCGTTGGTTGGTTGTTTAAAGGCATTGCCTGTGATGGTTTGATTTATTTTTTAAAAGCTGAATTGCAAATTCAGCTTAGCTGGGGACTTATACAGAGCCTAAGTCAAACGTTGGACAAGCGTTGCAAACGTTTGCCAGCTTACCCCGAACGAGATTAATGCGACTTGAATTTTGGAATATCGAGCTGTTTACAAATTAAAGTGCATAAATCGTCATCAATATCTGGATGACGTGGAATGATAGTTCGTTTACCATTAATATGATTCATATACTTGTCGTGATTCCGACCGTGTTTTACAAAACCGCAGTTTTGCTCGTTTAAATACTTAATGAATTTTGCTCGTTTCATAAGTTAGGTAAACAAAAGTTCTTCTTCCTGCATCATGTCGCCTTCCGGATGGTATTGTTCTCTAATATCATCGAGGTACATATCTAATGCATCGGCAATGTTTTCCTTTACCTCTTCAATTGTTTTGCCTTGTGTAAATACGGCTGGCATTTCCTTTAGCTGCCCAATTAAAAAGCCATTTTTACCTTTTTTAATTACAAGTGTTAATATCATGTGGTTAAATATTAATTCGTTTAATACATACCTAAACGAGCAGTTTTATATTTGTAGGCTAAGCCTACCTTTATACGCGCGACTGAGGTACAACCTCAGCCGAACGTAAGGTTTGATTTATTTTTTCAAAGCTGAATTACAAATTCAGCT
>JANYAP010000116.1 GCA_025361285.1 Bacteroidales bacterium
AATAGCTACCGACCCTGTTATTGACCCTGTTACGCCACCACTTACAGTAATATTATGTGCTTGGGTGCTGGTGCAGCCTAAATCGTTAGTATATGTAGCTGTTGCCGTAACAGTACTTGTAGGATAAATAGTTTGTTCCCTACTTGTGCCCGATGTGCCTCCACCGCTCCAGCTCCAAGATCCGCCTGTATTAGGCAAAGGACCAAGAACTACTTTAGCGCCCGAAGCAATTGTAACACTAGATGTTTGAGTCCATGCACCATCACTTACCTGAATATATGGGGTAATAGCAGTTGGTGTGCAGCCACCCGATGAAATTTCTATAATTAAAGGATGATCGGGTATTGCCGTGCCATTAGAAGTATTCAAGCTAACGGATCCACCTGCTGCAACAGCGCCATAATCTTTTACAACACTGGTGCCATTCATAGGTAAATATGCTTTCACGCTACTAGCGCCGGATGGCAGGTTAAAGGTGGCATTTTGCGCCCAACCATCTTCTCCGTTGTGGCTATCGTAGTCGCACCATAATATCAGATAATAAGTTCCATTACTTTTTTGTAAAAGTGTGTGGTGAATTTCGTCATTTTGCACATTATGATCGTCAACACCTGTGGGAAAAGTAAGTGCCGCATTACCGCTAGTACCTGATATGCCAGTTAAGCTATAGGTAAGCGATGTTGTTGAAATGGTACTTTGCCCAGCTTCCTGTAATATTGATATTGTATTTGCAACTGTTTGTCCTGTAGCATTTAAACTACCATTTGAAGAGCTGGCTAAAGCATAATCGGCACCTGCGCCGCCATAATCAGTTAAACTAAAGATGAACCCACGGTGCATGCCGGCATTGTAGTTTTCGAAACAATTGCGCACAACATATTTTTTTGCGTAATTGACACTAACACCATTTTCTAGTCCATTTATACACCAGCCAAACTCAGTAGCCACAAATGGTTTGCTTTGGTTGCCTGCCATAGTACGAACCTGATCAATACAACCACTTGTGCCATAACCTAAGCCGTCGAAATCGCCGTTTTGCCAAAGCCCATTCATTTTATTTGCACTGTAATTGTATGTGTACCAATGATATGGGTGAAAATTGAGATAATCGCAATAATCATCAACTGTGGCACCGCCATTAGTAATGCCTTCAGTTCTATAATACCCTGCTTGAGCACCCAGTGTCCAGGCATATACTTCCATTCCCAAAGGGTGCGCATAATTCCAAAGCGATTGCTGTATACTCGCTACCGAAGGGTTATTACCAACTTCATTAGGCCCTTCAACGGCAGTAGTGCCTGAATATCCACGCCAAGTATCTAACCACGATTTTTGGGTACTCCATGTATTAGACACATCGGTAAGCACACAAAGTTTTACACCCAAAGCCGAGGCCATGTTTTTTGTGTTGGCAATATAAGTAGAGCTTCCCGATTCGGCAGATATACCCACACGTACATAACGAATTTTTAAACTACTAAGTGCTGTTTGCGCATTTCCTAAATTTCCATCATCATTTAACCAATCGAATCGGTCGCCAATGCCTATAGATTCAACAAATGAATCGGCAGACTTTGCTTGTTCCTGAGCCTTTAAGCTAAATATACTCAACAAACCCGGCATCAATATTGCCACGATTGCTTTTCTAAAGTCAATTGTTTTCATTTTTTGTAGTTGTTAGTGAATAAAATTGTGTTGTTAATTATATGCACAATATTAGAAAATAATAACCTTTTCGACCTTCGATAATCGGCAATTCTTTTATGAAATTAAGCAATTATGCATGTTTTGAGAAGGTATTTATTGGTTTTTAGTATTATATTCAGAAGGGGGTACGCCAAATTGTTTCTTAAAAGCTGTGCTAAAATAGTTCACGTTGGTAAAGCCTGTTTCATAAGCAATTTCAGAGATATTTAAGCCCGATTGGGAAATTAGATGCGCTGCTCTTTTTAAGCGAATATTTCTGATAAAATCGCCAGGCGATAAATCAGTTAATGCTTTCATTTTATTGAAAATTTGACGACTGCTTAAAGCCATTCCCTTACTAAATACATCCACGTCAAAGTCAACATTCGATATGTTTTTTTCTACAATATCTACTGCTTTTTGAATAAACACCTTATCTAACGAATTAATTGACAATTCATTTGGCCCAATTTTAAAATCTTGTGCAAACCGTTTGCGCATGAGTTCACGGTTATCTAAAATATTATCAATACGAGCTTTCAACACCTTGATATTAAACGGCTTGGTAATATAATCATCGGCTTTAATGGATAAGCCATGCAGCTGATTATCAACGTCTAATTGTGAGGTTAGTAAAATTACTGGGATATGACTTATACTTTCATCTGTTTTAACTTTTTCGCATAATTCAAAGCCATTCATTTGGGGCATCAAAATGTCGCTAATAATTAAATCGGGCATGTGTTTGCAAACTCGATTATAACCAATAAGTCCGTTCTCTGCCTCAATAATATGGTAGTATGCACAAAGGTTTTGTTTTACAAATACGCGCAGATCGGTATTGTCTTCAACAATAAGAACTACTGGCGCATCTTTCCTAGCCTTAGTACTTACGCTATTATGACTCTTATCGCTGACAAAAAGCAGGTTGGTGGTTTGGATTTGCTGCAATGGGCCAGGCAGGGCCATTTCCTGCTCGTTGTAAGCGTTCTTTTGAATGGGAAATTCAATCCAAAAACAGCTTCCATGCCCTAAACTGCTGGTAACATTAATTGACCCATGGTGCAGTTCAATAAGTTCTTTTGCCAAATTTAAACCGATACCCGTTCCATAAGAAGCATTCGACAGCTCGTTTTTTACCTGATAATATAAATCAAACACCAATTTTTGCTGTTCTGGCGAAATGCCAATACCTGTATCTTTTACTTCAATTTTTACACTATCTTGGTCGTCCGAAAGGTGAGCATTAACCTCTATGCTGCCACTGTTTGGGGTAAACTTAAAGGCATTGGACAGCAAGTTAATGATTATCCTTTCTATTTTAGGGGCATCGAACCAAACCTTTGAGTTTGAAAAATTTGGGCTAAATGAAAATTTAATTGACTGATTTACTGCTAAATACGAAAACGACTCGAATATATCATTTAAAAAAACATACAAATCGTTATGAGAAACCTCTAAACTCATATTGTTTGTTTCAAGTTTACGCATGTCGAGTACCTGATTAATCAGATTAAGTAAACTTTTGGTGTTTTTGGATATTAGCTGGAACAATGATGCTACTTCCTGATTGGCCGATATTTTGGTCAGCATTTGTTCTATAGGGTTGATTATTAGTGTTAACGGGGTACGAAATTCGTGCGAAATATTAATTAGAAATCTAATTCGCTTTTGGTCGGTATCATGCACAATGGTGGCCATTTGTTCAATTTCTTCCTTTTGATCTTCGAGTTGTTTGGTACGTATTTTAACTACCCGCTCAAGCCTTTCGTTACGCCTTTTTAAGGCATACGTTTTATAACGAATCCAAACAATTATAATCATTACAATAACTATAGCTACAAGCATTCTAAACCAATATGTTTTCCAAAATGGAGGGCTAATATGTAAATTTACCGACACTCCGTTGTTGCTCCAGTAACCTTCACTGTTAGAGGATTTTACCCTTAAAACATAATTGCCCGGTGCAATATTTGAAAAGCTTACACTTTTTTTGTTATCCAAAAAATTCCAATCGGTATCAAAACCTTCAAGTTTATATGCATAGTGGTATTGCTCTTGCGAATTAAATTGCAACACTGTAAAGTCGAAGCCAAATACTGCATCCTTATACGAAAGGTTTATGTTACGGGTCTGTTCAATAACTTTTTCCAAATAAGTGTTTTCAATCCATTTTATCGATTTGTTAAACACCTTAAAATCTGTTATCACAAGCTTTGGGGCTATTTCAACATTCTTAATACTATCTGGATAAAATATATTTGCTCCTTCTAACCCGCCAATAACCAGCTCACCTGTACTTATGCGGTTACTATACCTGATACTCTGAACAATACCATCGTTTTGGTTGTAATACAAAAGTTTTCCCGAAGCGGGGTTGAATTTTAATAAATAGGAACTGTTGGTAAACCATAAATTATTATGTGTATCTATTTGTAAACCATACAAATTCACCATCTCAATGTTGTCAATCTGATAGTATCGTTTAAATGAATTGGTTGATTTGTCGAACCTGTTTAAGCCATTGAGTGTGGTGGCCCAAATAATTCCTTTATTATCTATAACTACATCGGTAACGTAATTATCGCTAATTGATTGTGGAGCTAAGTTATTGGTTAAGTATTGCTTATAGCTAAAGTTAATGTTGTTTACTTTAAATAAACCCTCGGAAGAAGTACACCATACCGAACTATTATTATCATCAATAATTAATGCTCTAATATCTTCAGCGCCAAGTCTTATGTGTTTAAATGTAGCTTTTCGAGGGTCGAAAATTTCCAAAGTGCCGCCTGCAGTTCCTAGCCATAGCAAACCGTTTTTATCTTCCTTAATGCAAAGCACATTGGGGTCGGCAATTGATTTTGGATTTTCAGGTTCATTTTCAATATAACCATAATGGGTAAAAGTGCCGTTTTCGGTATTGAACTTATTTAAACCCCCACCCCAAGTGCCAACCCATAATTGCCCTTGATTGTCCTCGTGTATGGCACATACGCCGCCAATACTTAAGCTTTTTGCATTATTTCTGTTGTGAATATAGGTCTTTACTATCTCCCTGTTTTTGTTTAGTTTATTTAAACCCAAATCTGTACCCATCCAATACGTACCTTTACTATCGATAAATGCACATTTAAATGACTTATTTAAATTAGGGCTGTTGCTTTGTGAAGTAACTATTTGTTTAAATTTTAAACGATTTGGGTCATAAGTATTTACGTATCCATCGTACGAACCAATCCAAATTCTACTTGTATTATCCTTATAAAGAACACGAATGTTATTCGAACTTATACTTTTAGGGTTTAACTCGCTTGTTTTAAGTATGTTAAATTTATCATCCTTTTTATTATAAATATTAATTCCATTTTCGGTAGCCATCCAAATATGGCCATTATTATCTTCGGTGAAGTTAGCAACCGAAACCTCTATGTTTTGGCTTTTGTTTTTACTATTCCATGTTCTAACATAATTCTCGGTACTAGGGTTAAAACAGTTAATACCATCGCGCAGTCCGCCCACCCAAATTAGTCCATCCGAATCGTAAAATATGTTTGTAACCCGGCAATTAAATTGGTATGAATTAGCCTCTTTTACAGCTGGAAAGGCTATTAGAGTTCTGTTTTTTGCATCAAACTTTAAAAGTCCAGTTGTGAAGGAGCCTATCCAAAGTTTTCCGTTCGCATCTTCAACAAACGAATTGATATCAAGTAAAGCAATATTTGTATTTAATAAAACCCGTTCAAATGATTTATTTTTAGGTTGAAATTCAAAAATTGCTTCGCGGGTGCATAAGTATTTGGCTTTACGTTTATTGTAAGGAATTGGGAAAGGATATGTGTCAGCATCATCTTTTACATAGTATCGAGTAAAATTATCATAATCGCGGTTGTATTTGCAGTAAGCCATTGCTCTTTCGCCCAATATCCATAAATTGTTGTTAATGTCTTCGTAAATCGAATATATTTTATTGTACAACAAGCTGGTAGAGTCGTAAATTTGATTGCGAAATACTTTTACCGAACTTCCATCGTACTTATAAAGTCCGTAATTAGTTCCAATCCAAAGAAACCCAACATTATCTTTGTAAATGCAATTAATTTGTTGGTTAAGGAAGGCATTGGACACATTTACTTTTTCAAATAAATAGTTTTCATGATTAGTTTGAGAATTGGTATTAATTGCGTTGGTAGTAACGCAATTAAACAACAACAATATTTTAATTAATAAACTTATTGTTAATGAGTGCTTTGCATGGAAGCTTTGTATTAATAGTTTGCACATAAAAGCTCCCATTTTTGCAATAATTAGTTTCATGTTAGCATAAGACATTAACATGCAATAGTTTAAGCAAATACTCAAGTTAATTTAATAACTATCAATTAGTGAGCGAATTACTAATTCATCTTTCAGTTTATCTAACGAAAGCGATGACTTTAAAGTAACCTTCACTTTTTCGCCTGGAAGTATATCGAAAAAATTAGCAGAAAAATTATCGTCTCCATTTGGCAGCGATAAGCAAACACTTTTTGCCAGTGTATTGCTAACAAGCTCAAAGTTAAAACCATCGGTAGTTTGAGTAATGCTCGTTTTTATTTCTGGCTTTTGTAGTAATAGGCTTTTGGGTTTTCCGAAATACAATAAATTGTTGGAAATAATTTGTTTATTTATCTGCAGTACAGTAGATAATACAACTTCCGTAGGGTTATAGCCTTTTAAAAGATCAGTTGTGGGCATTGCGAAAAATATTTTGTTGGATAACGAATCAACTTTAACCTCTAATTCTTTGGAAAAGTGCACTGTGCCATTAAAATCTAATAATTTAATTGCAAGTTTTGCTTTAATAGGTTTTATGCTGTCGGAATTGACAAATACATTTAGCATGGTTGACGCACCAATAGTAGTGTCGGACAAAGCAGGAATTACCATTATGTTGCTAAATGCCTTTTTTGCAATATAATATGCCGCTTTTTTCTTGCCTAAATAATCAATTACCGACCAGCCTATATTAGGCCATGAATCGCCAAACTGCCAATACATACTGCCCATACAACGGGGTTTGTTTATACGATGTGCTTCGGTGGCAATTTTTATGGCATCGGCCTGAAACAATTGGCTTAAATAAATTAAGTTTTCGAAGTCTTTAGCATTTTTGTAATCTTCGTTGAGATAGCGCATTAACATTTTATTGCCTTCCATATCAGGTTTTATCCATGGCATCACACTTTTTTGCCGATGCATCATTACAGGTGAAAATAGATTTTCGTCGTCCTTACTAAAATACTTTTTAAAAGTATAATAGGTTGGTAGCGATTGTACCCCATATTCGCTCATAAACCTTGGAATGGTAGTTTTATATGTTTGAATAGACGATGAGCCGTACCAAACAAAATAGTAATGCAAATCGCCAGAAGATAACGAAGAACTCTTGCCAAGATCGGCTCCAGGCGACGATGGCCAATAAAACGTTTGCGGGTTTAATTGTTTTATAACATTGGGAATAATATCGTTGAATATTTTCAGGTATCCTTGAAAAATATAGACCGAATCGGTTTTTGAAATATTTAGTTTAGGGTCGCGAGGCCAACCCCATTCGTGCCAACCCGATATAAGCTCATTGTTGCCACACCATAAGGCCAGTGCAGGATTGTTGCGTAAGCGTTTCACGTTTTCAATAGTTTCGAGCTTAATGTTTTCGAGAAAAGCCGAGTCGCTTGGATACATTGAACAAGCATACATAAAATCTTGCCACACCAGTATGCCATTTTCGGCACACAAATTATAAAATATATCATTTTCGTATATAGCTCCACCCCAAACCCTTAGCAAATTAATGTTTGATGCAACTGCATTCTTAACAAGATCCGTATACTGATTTGAAGTTACCATAGTTGGCAAAGCTTCAGCGGGCACATAATTGCTGCCTTTAATAAATAATGGCAAACCGTTTACACGGAAATAGAAACTACGCCCAATTGAATCATTGTCGCGTACCACCTCAATACTCCGAACGCCAATTCTTTCGGAATACTCATCAATCACACCCTTTACGTTCGATAACACCACTTTTACCGTATATAAGTTTGGCTTACCCATACCATTTGGCCACCATAAGGCAGGGTTTTCAATATTCAGTTTTAAAGTTGCCAAATTACTTCCTTTCTTAAGTGCTATATCTTGTATACTTGCAGGCGTTTTCGAGTTATTTACATATACTGCCAATTTGCATTTCATATCGGCAGTTGCTGTTATGCTCGTATTTACATTGTATTGGCCAAGTTTAGCATCAATTTTTATTGGCTCAAAATAATTGTTTTCAATTTGGGCATTATCCCAACCTTCGATTATAACAGGTCGCCATATACCGCAGGTTACAAGCCTTGGATGAGTGTCCCATCCAAACTGATGAGGCGATTTACGTGTTTGGCTGCCACTTTTACGGGCGTCGTCGGTTTTTTCGTTATGATTGGGTAACCGATACGAATACAAAGCTGCTTTTCGTAAGCCTTCGTTAACTGCGGAATGAAACAAAATACGCAAACTGTTTTTGCCGCTTTTTATCAATTTCTTACAAGGCACTGTCCACGAACGGTACATATTGTCGGTCTTAAGAATTAGCGAGTCGTTTAAATATACGTCGGCATAAGTGTCTAACCCTTTAAAGCAAAGTGTAAGGTTTTGTTTAGAATATAAACCCTGTTCAACCTCAAAACTGGCAGAGTATTCCCAATCTTCATTTTCAATCCATTGCACCAGTTTTTCGTTGTCGCGGTAATATGGGTCGGGAATTAACTTGTTATCCATTAAATCGGTATGCACACATCCTGGCACTTTGGCTGCAAACCAATTGGGTTTACCAATTTGATGAAATTGCCAGTTTTGATTAATAATTTGTTCGGTTTGGGCATTTACATAGCTAAAACATGTAAATAACAGAATGATAGTTAGTTTATACATAGTGATACGGATAATAATTATGGTATAGGCATTTGTATGACATACAAATATATTGAAGCTCCGTATGCTTTATTGTATCAATATGTCACAACAAGGGGGTTTAAATGAAACATTTTATTGAAACGCAATAGCAATTTTAAGAGGAGAGTTCAGAGGATACCTAACCTTTGCGAAAAAATATACTTTATAATGTTGGAAACAGATTTCTTATTGCTTTCCGTTCGGCTTAATTTATAACTTTATCGAGGCTGTTTAATGCAAAAGCATACGCTCCCACTGATACTGCTTTGCTTGTACCAAGGCGCGACAGTCCAACTCCGATACGTTTAAGTGGGTCGTAAGTAATTTGTTTGTTTGTTCTGGGAATGGTAATAAG
>JANYAP010000124.1 GCA_025361285.1 Bacteroidales bacterium
GACGGATTAATTTAAACCAGCCAAAAAAACGCCATCGAAATCTAAGGGGCTTAATTTATATTTTTATTGTGTAAATGTGTTTTTCCAGTAGAGAATTTATACCGACTGAATAGTTACATATATTTTTTTAAGTGAAGGAATATCAATCTTTTCAGTAATTATATATTCACCACTCTCAATAATAGTCCAAGTAAAAAATCCATTAGACTTAGCATTAGTATAATTAGGATTTGTGCCACCAACAGCCCTATAAAAAAATTGGGCATCAGAAGGCAAATTACGACTGTTATCGGAACCATGAAGCATTGCAAAAGAAGAATCTATAGCATAGTCTATTGTGTAAATTAAATCTGCCATAACTGAATCCTGCCCTAAGAATACGGTATCACGGGAGTTAATGCGAACGGTATCCATACGGTAGATGATGGTATCACGGTAGACGATTTGTTTTTCGATAGTTTCTTTGGTGCATTAGGCATTAAAGAAAGCAGCGAAAGCTACAAGAGCCAGGCAAAAGGCAAAGGGTGTTTTATTTTTCATGGTGTTTTGGATTTTGTTTGTTTTAAGTGCTTAATTATCTATTTCTTGTACTAAAAAAACAGTGTCAATAAATTATAAATCAGTATATTTGTCCTACCTATGAAGGAGGAAACGAGCAATGCAGGGATGCAACTCGTCAGCACCAAAACGAGGACGCGACGAAATGTCGAGAACCCCTGTAAAAAGGGGTTTTTTTATGTCAAATAACAGGGTACAGTTTTTTAGTACAGTTTTAATTTAACAGTAAAAGGTCTAGACATTATATACTGTTTATTTAAAGAGGGTATAGATATTTTCTCCATAAGAATATAATCACCTGATTTTTGAATAAGTTTAGTCCAGTAAGGGTTTTTAAGACCCACAAAATTAGTCATATCCGTACCCACAACAAAAAAAGAAAAACCCGCATCGGAAGGAATATTTAAACTATTATCGGCAACTCGCATATCAACGCTGGTAGCAGAATCTTTCTCAAGATATTGAACACTAAAAACCAAATCCATAATCATAGTATCTCGACCTAAGAAAACAGTTTCTCGAGAGTTAATGCGAACGTTATCCATACGATAGATGATGGTATCGCGGTAAACTATTTGTTTTTCGATAGTTTCTTTGGTGCAGGAGGTTGTTGATAATATTGCTATAATAGCGACAAGAGCTAGGCAAAAGGCAATGGTTGTTTTGTTTTTCATGATGTTTGGATTAAATTTTTATGCTTTTTGTTTCTCTTATTTTGGTGATACTTGAATGAGAGTGAAATGCTCTTAAAACTTCTATTTTTTTAGAAGTAATGCGATAAATTATTAAATATGAGCCAAGTATTATATTGCGATATATTCGTTGGGGCGTTGTCAAAAAACGACATTCGGGGTGCATTTCATACTGATAAGAAAGACATTCAACCCTGTATATTAAATCTTCAATAAAAGCATCAGCCGAGTTAATCCCAAAAGTTTCAACTCCATAATCAAATATTTTTTGAATATCTTGATAAAAAATGGTTGACCTAACTACTTGTATTTTTCGCTTCTCCATGCGTAGAATTTAGACTTAAATTCTTCAGATGTCATAAAAGAACCTTGCTCAGCATTGCGAATACCTTCAATGAATTCCTTGTGAGTAAGTTTAACACCAGGAAGAACCCAACTTTTTTCTTTCGTTGATTTTATTGTTTTTGTGTTCATAATCAAACTTTTTGCAAAAATATTGTTTTTCCTTTTGCCCTTATTGATAGTTTTCTGTTTGTTTATCGAGGGTCAATTAAAACGTCAAAAGTCTATACCATTAACAAACATAAGCGAAACCATGTTTTGAAAATACATGCATAAAATATTACTCCAATTGGTGCAATATTAAAAAAAATATGCTTGATAGGCAAATGGTATTGCGATATAATATCAATGTTTTCAACAAACAAATTCTAACTTTTTGCTGGTGAAAAGAAAAAGGACTTTAGAATCCTTATTCCGTTTTTTCTTTTCACTAGCAAGATTTTATTACTGTAGCTATAAACCGAACTTGTATGCAAATTGTATGCAAACGTAAACAGCCACTAACAAGTTTTACCTTGCAAGCGGCTGTTAATAAGTGTGGGCCCACCTGGGATTGAACCAGAGACCCTCTGATTATGAGTCAGATGCTCTAACCAGCTGAGCTATGGGCCCTTTTAAATTGACAATTAAATATTGAAATCGTCAATTATTACTTAATTTTGGGAGTGCAATATTACACATTTTAAGGAAATTAATCAACGGAAAATAGTTTTTTTTATGCTTAATAAAAAAGTTTTTAACAATCTCAATATTAGTGAGATAGAATTTGGTCGGATAAAAAATATAATTTTCGACCTCGGAGGTGTTATTATTAATATAAACTTTCAGAATACCATAAATGCATTTAGAAAGCTGGGTTTAAGCAATTTTGAAACCCTGTATTCGCTTAAAAAGCAATCCGGTTTATTCGATTTGCTCGAAACAGGAAATATTGCTCCCGAAAGTTTTTATAGCGAAATACGCAAATTAAAACCCAATGTAACCGACCAAGATATAAAACTAGCTTGGTGCGCTATGCTTTTAGACATGCCCGAAAAGCATGTTGCTATGCTTAAGGCTATTCGAAGCAATTATAGCACATATTTACTAAGCAACACAAATGCAATTCATATCGAATATTTTAACGATTATCTTATTAAATCGTTCGGCATCAATCCATTGCCCGACATGTTCGATAAACTTTATTATTCTCACGAAATAAAACAGCGCAAACCCAATGCCTCGGCTTACGAGGCTGTACTTTTCGATTCGAAACTTAAACCTTACGAAACGCTATTTATCGACGATTTGTATGCAAATATAGATGGTGCGCGAAAAGCTGGTTTATATGCTTATCATCTTGAAAATGAAGAGATATCGGATTTGTTTGATAAATAGATGTTTAGCTTCTAACGATATAGACTTAAAATTAAATAACTTTTAACAACAATTTACAAAATATATTATGCCGAAACGAAACAAAAAAAATAGCGATAGTGCTAAAAAACAACCAGTTAACAAGAAATCGTTGCGCGAAAATGTACTTGCCGTTTTTCGTGCATCGCCCACCGATACATTTAATTATAAGCAAATATCGTCGCGGCTCGAAATAAAGGATCATCCACTTAAGAAAATGATTACCGACATTCTTTACGATTTAAAAACCGAAGGGGTGCTGGAAGAAATTCAAACTGGAAAATTTAAGCAAAAAACAGAAGCCTTCTATGTTACTGGCATTGTTGATCTTACCTCGCATGGTTACGGTTTTGTACAATCGAAAGAACATCCCGACGACGTTTTTGTATCGATGAAAAACCTTAACCACGCATTACATGGCGACAAGGTTAAAGTGTATTTATTCGCCCAACGCAAAAAGGCTCGCCCCGAAGGCGAAGTGGTAGAAATACTCGAGCGTGCGCGTAATACCTTCGTTGGCACTATCGAAATATCGAAGAATTTTGCATTTCTCATTCCAACAACTAACAAAGTACCATTCGATATATTTATTCCTCTAAAAAGTTTAAATGGAGCGCAAAACGGACAGAAAGCAGTTGTGAAAATTGCCGAATGGCAGCCTGGCACCAAGAACCCGATTGGTGAAGTGGTTGAAGTACTGGGCTTTTCTGGTAAACACGAAACCGAAATGCACGCAATACTCGCCGAATTCGAACTTCCTAACAAATTTGCTAAAGAAATTGACGACGCTGCAAGCGTGTTATCGGAAATCATTTCGGCAGAAGAGTACAAGCGCCGTCGCGACTTCCGCGATATTACTACGTTTACTATCGACCCCACAGACGCGAAAGATTTCGACGATGCTCTGTCGATACGCAAACTCGAAAATGGGAATTGGGAAATAGGAGTTCACATTGCCGATGTATCACATTATGTAAAGCCCGATTCGGTTCTAGATAATGAAGCACTTGCCCGCGCCACTTCGGTGTACTTGGTGGACAGAGTTGTACCGATGCTTCCCGAAAGGTTATCGAACCATATTTGCTCGCTGCGCCCTAACGAGGAAAAACTTTGCTATTCGGCTGTATTCGAAATGAATAACAACGCCGAACTATTCAACCAATGGTTTGGACACACTATCATTTTCTCGAACCGTAGGTTTACGTATCAAGAAGCTCAAAATGTAATAGATACAGGCGAAGGCGATTTAAAGGATGAGGTTTTAACTCTGCATCATTTGGCACAAACGCTTCGCAAAGAACGATTTAAAAAAGGTGCTATTGGCTTTGAGCGCGAGGAAGTTAGGTTCGAAATTGACGCCACTGGTAAGCCTTTGCGCGTGTTTAGTAAGGAATTTGGCGAATCGAACCAACTTATTGAAGAATTTATGCTTCTTGCAAACAAAAAAGTGGCCGAATTTTGTACTGGCCTACTTTCAACGCCATCGCCAACAAGGGTTGGGAAAGGTAAAACCTCGGTGTATCGTATTCACGACAAGCCTAATATGGAAAAATTGCAAACATTTGCAACGTTCATTTCCAAGTTTGGATATAACCTTCAAACCACTTCGGCAAAAAAAATATCGGAATCGCTTAACGACCTCATTGATAAAGTGAAAGGGAAAAACGAGCAAAACCTCATCGAAACGCTTGCATTGCGATCGATGGCTAAAGCGGTTTATTCTACCGAAAACATTGGACATTACGGACTTGCGTTTAAGCATTACACCCATTTTACTTCGCCAATACGCCGATATCCCGATTTGTTGGTTCACCGTTTGCTCGATTATTATCTCGAAGGTGGCACACCTCCAAACCGCGACCATTACGAGGCTATGTGCAAAAAGTCGTCGGATATGGAAAAACGCGCCGCCGATGCCGAACGAGCCTCAATAAAGTACAAACAGGTTGAGTTTATGAGCGACAAAATAGGGCAGGTTTTCGATGGTGTAATTTCGGGCGTAACAGATTGGGGTTTCTTTGTAGAACTAATTGAAAATAAGTGCGAAGGGCTTGTTGCCATGCGCGAACTAACCGACGATTTTTATGAGTTCGACGTTGATAATTACTGCATTTCGGGACGCCGTAAAGGTAAAAAATATCAACTAGGTGATGCTGTAAAAGTTGAAGTATATCGGGCCAATTTACCCAAAAAGCAACTCGATTTCAGGTTAATAAGTATTCCGAAACAGAGTGGAGCTGATAAATAGATTACATCGGGTAATATATCCAACAGGTGAAACTTTTATTTTAAAAAAGGTTTCACCTGTTCACCATTAATCACACTATCATTCCCGCTCCAACTGTTTCGTTGGTTCCTTCGTCGATAAGCACTAAGCTGCCAGTTATACGGTTTTTTTTGTAGCTGTCGTAAAATAAAGGTTTTGTTGTACGTATTTTTATACGTGCGATGTCGTTCATTTTAACCGATTTGTCGTCGGTAGCATTTTCCATAGTGCTGATATTCACTTTGTACACAATTTCCTTTATTATGCATCGGGCATCGCTTGTGGTGTGTTTTAAGTGATATTTACCGTTAAGGGCTAAAGGTTTTTCGTTTAACCAGCAAATCATTAGTTCAATATCTTGATTTACATTTGGTTCGTTGTTTTTGTGAACGATCATGTCGCCACGCGAAATGTCGATATCGTCTTCTAAAGTAATGGTAACCGATTGAGGGGCAAATGCTTCGTGCAACTCGTCAGTATAAGTATCAATCGATTTAATTTTCGAACTTAAGCCAGAGGGCAACACTGTAACTTCCTCGCCTTTCTGAAAAATACCCCCGGCGATACGTCCCGCATATCCGCGGTAATCGTGGTATTGGTCCGAATAAGGGCGAACGATGTATTGCACTGGAAAACGTCCGTCAACTAAATTATTGTCGTTGGCAATGTGTATGTTTTCGAGCAAATACATAAGCGTTGGACCTTCGTACCAATCCATTTTTGTTGAGCGCTTTACAACGTTATCGCCATGGAGTGCGCTAATAGGGATGAATCGAATATCGTGTATATCGAGCTTAGCCGTAATGGTTTCGTAGGCTACGCGAATACTCTCGAAAACTTCTTCGCTGTATTCCATCATGTCCATCTTGTTCACGCACACAATTATATGCGGAATATTTAGCAACGATGCAATAAACGCGTGCCGAATGGTTTGTTCCAACACACCTTGGCGGGCATCGATTAAAATAAGCGCCACATTAGCTGTTGATGCGCCAGTAACCATGTTGCGCGTGTATTGAATGTGGCCAGGAGTATCGGCAATTATAAACTTTCGCTTGGGAGTAGCAAAGTAGCGGTAAGCCACATCGATAGTTATTCCTTGTTCGCGCTCGGCACGCAAACCATCGGTTAAAAGAGCGAGGTTAACGTGCTCTTCGCCTCGGCGTTTACTAGCTTCCTCAATAGCTTCCATTTGATCGGTAAAGATGGCTTTGCTATCGTACAGCAAACGACCAATTAATGTACTTTTTCCATCGTCAACGCTTCCGGCAGTAGTGAAGCGGAGCAATTCCATGTTTAAATATCCTGTTTGAATGTCTTGACTCATTTTTTATTTTTTATTTTTATTTTTTATTTTGAACGCAGAGACGCAAAGGCGCAGAGAAGATTAATAAAGAATAATAAATCAAAAATTTAAAATTTCTTTGCGCCTTTGCGTTCATTTATCATTTATCATTCATAATTTTTAATTTTTAGGACGGTTATGCAGTCCACACTCCTTATGCTCAGGCAGTTCCCACCACCAACGTCCAGCACGAACATCCTCGCCCGGGTTTATGGCACGTGTACATGGCTGGCAGCCTATACTTGGGAAACCACTGTCGTGAAGCGTGTTATACGGCACTTTGTGTAATTTTATGTATTCCCAAACTTCGCTTTCGGTCCAGTTTATTAAAGGGTTTAGCTTTATAAGGCTGTTGCCCTCATCCCATTCCACCATATTGGTTGATATTCGGGTAACCGATTGGTTGCGGCGAAGGCCACAAATCCAGACATCGAGGTTTTCGAAGGCGCGTTTTAAAGGTGTGATTTTGCGAATGTTACAGCATTGTTTACGATTTTCGATACTATGGTAGAAGAGGTTAATGCCTTTTTCGGCTACCATTTTTTCGGTTTGCCTGAAATCGGGAAAGAACACCTCAATTTTTGTATTGAAGGCTTTATTCGTTTCATCGATAAGCTTATACGTTTCGGGAAACAATCTGCCAGTATCGAGAGTAAAAATTCGTGCCGATGCATCGATGGCATTTACCATGCGTGTTAATACCTGATCTTCAGCACCAAGACTCGATGCTAGTGCAATTTTGCCTTTGTATTCGGTAAGAAAATATTGCAATACTTCCTCTGGAGTGCTTTTTGCAAAATTCGAGTTTAACGAATCAATAATTTCTTGTAAACTACTATTTATCATACTATTGAACTATAATAATTGCCTTATTTAATCTCTCTTAAATTATGAGGATATTTTATTCTATTAGTTACTATTTTCTAATTACTTAGTACTTTAAGAAATTAAAAATACCCTTCTTTCTTACGATCCTCCATAGCCGATTCGGAGCGTTTATCGTCGAAACGTGTTCCGCGTTCGGTTGTATGGGTTGCGGCGACTTCTTCAATAATTTCTTCGAGCGACGATGCTGGCGATTCCACGCCACCGGTACAAGTCATATCGCCAATGGTACGAAAGCGAATTTGCATATTTGCAACGCGGTCCGATTCCTTCAGTGGAATATGGTCGCACTTGGCAAGAAACACGCCGTCGCGGATAATCATATCGCGTTGATGCGTAAAGTACAGATTAGGGATGGCAATTTTTTCGAGATAAATATATTGCCAGATATCCATTTCGGTCCAGTTGCTGATTGGAAACACGCGGAAATGTTCGCCCATGCGTTTGCGACCGTTAAAAATATTCCAAAGTTCGGGTCGTTGGTTTTTCGGATCCCACTGCCCAAACTCGTCGCGGTGCGAGAAAAAACGTTCCTTGGCACGAGCTTTCTCCTCGTCGCGTCTACCTCCGCCCATAGCGGCATCGAACTTAAATTCTTCGAGGGCATCGAGCAGTGTAACCGTTTGTAGTTTGTTACGGCTGGCGCTAAATCCAGTTTCTTCTACTGCTTTACCTTTATCGATAGAATCTTGCACCAAACGAACAATGCAAGTAGCTCCGGTTTTTTCCATAAGCTCGTCGCGAAACGTAAGTGTTTCGGGGAAATTATGTCCGGTATCGATATGAAGCAATGGAAACGGTACTTTTGCTGGCCAGAAAGCCTTTACGGCAATGTGAAACATTACTATTGAATCCTTTCCGCCTGAAAACAGGAGAGCGGGTTTTTCGAACTGTGCAGCCACTTCGCGAATTACGTACATCGACTCCGATTCGAGTTCGCGCAAATGGTTTATGTTACGGTGTGTTGTTTGGGTCATATTTTTATATTAGGTTTTTAGACTGGAGGCTGGAGACTAACTAAAGTATCCCGACAAATACTCGCGAGTTAGTTTTTCCTTAGGGTTATTAAAAACTTCGGCTGCTGGACCAGCTTCCACAACTTCGCCCAAATACATAAATACAATGTAATCGGCAATACGTTGTGCCTGACGTAACGTGTGTGTAACCAGTGCAATAGAATATTCTTCCTTAAGTTGCACAAATAATTCCTCAATTTTTTTACTCGAAATAGGGTCGAGTGCCGATGTAGCTTCGTCGCCAAGTATAACTTCGGGCTCAACCGCTAAACCACGAGCCAAACACAAGCGTTGCTGTTGACCAATTGAGAGGCGATTAGCTGGTGCATGAAGACGATCCTTAACCTCGTCCCATAAACCGGCGGCATTAAGGTACTTTTCAACAATAGCATCCAGCTGTTTACGATTGCGGGTACCGTGAATTTTTGGTCCGTAGGCAATGTTATCGTAAATTGACATTGGCAGTGGGCAGGGTCGTTGCGATAACAGTCCCATTTTCTTACGAATATGAGTAATATCGATATGTGGGTCGTGAATATTTTCGCCGTCAACGAGTACTTCGCCGGTAATTTTAATTTCGTTCGATCGTTCGAGCAATCGGTTAAACGTCTTTAAAAGAGTAGTTTTACCACAGCCCGAAGGACCGATAATGCAAGTAATGGATTTATTGGGTATATCTAAATTTATATTCTTAAGTATATGATTACGTTGAATATACACATTTAAATTACGAACGCTTATGTGCGGTGCGTTTGAATTCGAAGATGGCATTGTTTTTTTATTCTTATCGTTCACAATGGTAAGCACTTCGTCGTAATAGTTTTCTTCGGTTGGGTATTTCATAGTTTTCATACTAAATTTTATTTTTTGAAAATTTTCGACTGTAATAACGAGCTGCCAAACTTAACACTAATACAATAAACGTAAGTATTAATGCTGCTGCGTATGCTCTGTCCTGCACTTCGGGTATTGGGCTACTTAGCTGAAAAAATATAGCAAGGGGTAGCGTTGCTGCTGGCTCCGATAAAGATGTAGGAATATTATCGGTATAACCAGCTGTAAATAAAACAGATGCAGCATCGCCAATGGCACGCCCAACGGAAAGTAGTATGGCTGTGGTAATTCCTGGCGAAATCTGTTTCAGAATAACCTTAATAATCTCGAAACGTGTAGCGCCAAGCGACAGGGCAGCATCTTTCAAATCCTTGGGTATAATGCGGGCAACCTCATCCATCGATCGGATAAGAATAGGTGTAATAAGCAGCGCAACGGCAATTATGCCGCCTAAAAGCGATGTTTTAAGCCCGAAATATACCATCAAAGTAAAACCAAATGCGCCATAAACAATGGATGGTATACCAAACAATACATCGGACGATAAACGTGTAAGATCGGCAAGAAACGATTTCGGTGGCAGGTAAATATTAATGTAAATAACAATGGGTATGCTAATTAGCAAACCTAAAAATGTTGAACCTATTACAATAAACAGCGATCCAGCAATGGCATTCAGTAAACCGCCTTCTTTGCCAATGTAAAAGCCTCCCGATGGTATTTTTGTAATCATATCCCAGTTCATAGCAGGTAAACCACGTTTTACAACGGCAAATAATATCATCATTAACGAACCTAGTATTACTATAGTTGCTAATATCATAAGTGTTTTAAAAAACAGTTCCTCAGCACGTCTCATAAGGCAAACCTCCGTTCGATGCGAACCAAAACAATTCGCGATATAGTGTTAAATATCAATATAATAACAAAAAGAATGAGAGCCGCTAACATAAGTGCTGAATCGTACAATGGCAGCGACATCATTTCGCCATAATTATTGGCAATAAGCGCTGGTAGCGGATAGCCCGAATCGAACACCGAATGAGGCACTTGCGATATGTTTCCACAAACCATTAGCACCGCAATAGTTTCGCCAAACGCACGCGAAATTGCCAGTACCACAGCGGCAATAATACCCGGCGTTGATTTACGAATAATCACAAATTTTATAGTTTGCCATTTGGTGGCACCAACCGATAACGAAGCATCGCGTAATTCCTTGGGTATGGCGGCAAATATTTCGGTTAAAATGCTAATAATTAATGGGATAATCATTATTGCTAATACAATTCCTCCCGACAGTACGCTGTAACCCGACGAGTATTCTACAAAATGCGGGGCAACCACATCGCCAATAAACGGCACAACCACCAATGCACCCCAAACCCCATAAACCACAGGCGGAATACCTGCCAGAATATCAATCATAGGATCGACAATTCGCTTAACAAACGGATGAGCATATTCCGACAAGTAAATACCACTTAACAAACACAGTGGCAATGCAATAACAATAGCAATAAGTGTTACCCAAAGCGTACCCATAATAAATGGCAGAAAACCAAATTCGCCTTTAAACGGTCGCCAGCTGCTCGAACTTATTAAACTCCACAGCGAATGATCGTGCAATATAGGAGCCGACTTAATATACAGCCCTATACCAATAATTACGGCTAAAAGCAGTGAAAATATAGTTAACCCCAACATAACGTTTCGGGCAAGTATATCCTTTAAAATTCGATATTTGGTATGGTTTAACTTATTCATAAATAACTATATATCGGCTTCGTCGAAAAAATTTAACGCAGAGGCGCAAAGGCGCAGAGAAAAAATTGAACACAATGACACGAAAATTATTTAGTAATTGGTAATCAGTAATTTGTAATATTTTTTTCACTTTAATTTATTTAATTCCGTAGCCAGTTTTTCTTTCGAAAGGTTAATATATCCAGCATCGGAAATGTAGTTTTGCCCATCGGTTAATATCCATCTAATAAATTCGATAACAATTTTGTTTGTTGGTTTACCCGAAGTTACAAAAAGTAAATCGCGTGCTGGTGGCGATGGATACTTGCCTGTTGCAATGGCATTTACCAATAAACCCAGGTTTTCATAGAAATTTTCGTCGGCATCAATTTTACCGTTATTGTTTAAATCGAGCGGAACAACTTTAATACCAGGGTTTTGACGCTTAGTTTTTGCATCGTAAACGTATCCAATATTGTTATAACCAATACCTTGCCGATCTTTCATAGCAGCATTTGCCAAACCTGGATCGCCAAAAACACCAACGCCAAGCAAGTCCTCTTGCTTTTTGCCAAAATATTTTGCCCAACTTTCGGCAGCTCCGGCGGCATCCGATCGGGTATAAGCTCTTACTGGCATATTATTCTTTATACCAAGCACTTGTCCCCAAGTTTTACTTTTTCCAGTAATCCAAATTCCATTTGCAGCATCTTTCTTTAAACCACGCGTAAGTATTTCATTAATTAATGGATTTGATGCGCTAACAGTAGCAACAACAGCATCCTTGGTTACAGCAATTGCAAACGCACCTTTTTTAAATTCTTCGGGATAAATATCGCGCGATACCATGCCAATATCAACCATTTTCGTAAGTGCATCGGTAATTCCTTTACCAGCGCCTCCAGCCGAAATATCAATTTTAACTTTAGGGTGAAGTTTTTTAAACTCCTCGGCCCACTTTACTGCTATAGGATAAATAGCAAAAGCACCTGATATAGAAATGTTTCCTTTAAGTTCTGCCTTCGACTGACTGTAAGCAATTGGTTTAGAATATAGTACAAACAAAAATATGAGAATAGAAGTCGTAAGCCGTAAGTTGTAAGTCATTAGTATTGTGAGATTTAATATATTGGGTTTTGCACTGCGTAATAACTTTACAACTATTTAATTGATAATTGAGTATGTGTAAATAGCATTTTCATATCGTAAAGTATAATTTAAACAAAAGTGCAACAGTTATAGCTTTAAAGAAATACCATTAAATAGGTATTTTAAATACACCTTTTTAGGTAGGTATAAAAGCTTAGTGCGAATGGGTAAAAATACTATCGGATGTTTAAATCTGAATTTAACCAACTAAATTTTGTATTCAATTTTTAACGCATTATCAATGTAGTATTTATTATGTACTTTTATAGCTTTTAAATGAGCCATATATGAAACAATTAACTTACAGGGTATTATTAAAACGTGAGCCTGAAGGTGGCTATACTGTTACCGTTCCAACTTTACCTGGCTGTGTTACTTACTTACGTTGAAAATGTTGACGAAGCTATTATAATGGCAAAAGCGATTGAACTTTATATTGAATGCCTTTTGGCGCACAACGAGCCAGTGCCATACGAATCGAATATGCTTGAATATGCCTTAACTCTTGAGGCAACCGTATGAGCAATACGCCATCACTCACCCCGAAGGATGTTGTAAAAATTCTAAAACAAAAAGGTTTTATTTTAGACCGTAGTCGTGGTAGTCATCAGGTTTGGTTACAACCAAATTCCCGAAAACGAACCATTGTGCCTATGCATAATAAAGACATTCCCACTGGTACTCTGTACTTTTTCTTAAGCAAAATTGACATTTCGACATTATAATGACTAAAAAGCATAACTTTTAGTCATTATAATATTTATTGGTATCTTTGAAATAAAAAATGTTTAAAAGAACTATAGAACATACAATTAAAGAAAAACTTAACGGAGGTAAGGCTATTGTTGTTGTAGGTGCAAGACAAGTCGGAAAGACTACATTGCTAAACGAAATACTTAAAGATAAGGACTATTTATTTCTAGATGCTGACGACCCTTCAACAAGAAATCTTTTACAAAGCCCAACAACAGAGCAAATTAGAACTTTTATAGGAGATTACAAATATATTTTCTTGGACGAGGCATAGAGAATACATGGAATTGGTTTGACTTTAAAAATTATTACAGACCAATTCAAAAATGTTCAATTGTTTGTAAGTGGCTCATCATCATTCGATTTGGGAAATGAGCTTAATGAACCGTTAACTGGTAGAAAATGGGAATATGAATTATTTCCTATAACTTGGGAAGAGTATGAAAATAGTATTGGAATTATAAAATCTGAACAACAAATAGATAATAGATTACTTTATGGATTTTATCCAGAAGTAATTAACAATCAAGGTAAAGAGCGAGAGGTTTTAAAGAATCTTGTAAATAGTTATTTGTATCGCGATATTTTAGCTTTTTCGGACATTAGAAGACCTGAGGTTCTTGAAAAACTATTGCAGGGGTTAGCTTTGCAGGTGGGTAGCGAAGTAAATTATAATGAACTATCAGGTTTGATTGGGATTAATAAAATTACGGTTCAAAAATATATTGACATACTAGAAAAGGGATATGTTTTATTCAGACTGAATAGTTTTAGCAGAAATATAAGAAACAAATTAAAGCAGAGCAGAAAAATATACTTCTATGACAACGGTATTAGAAATATGATTATTGGTAATTTTAATCAATTGGATTTAAGAGTAGATAAAGGAGCATTATGGGAGAATTTTATAGTGTCGGAAAGAAGAAAGCAAAACGTATATAAAGACACATTTGCAAAAATGTATTTCTGGAGAACAAAACAACAACAAGAAATTGATTTTATTGAAGAAAAAAACGGGCAAATTGTAGGATTTGAATTTAAATGGAATAATAAAAATACAAAATTTCCTCAAAGTTTTTTGGAAACGTACAAGGCAGAGGGTTACGTAATTGATAGAAAAAACTTTAGGGAATTTGTAAAAATATAATAATGCCAGTGTACACACGATTCATAGTCAATAATTGGTTGTAACCCGCTTCAACTTATAGTGTAACTTGACAGGATTTCACAACGAACCAGTGCCTGACGAATCGAATATGCTTGAATAAGCCTTACACACGAAGCACCATGTATGAGCAAAACAACTTATTTAAACCCTTGTTACACCGCCCGATAGAATAAATTTCATTACCTCGGTCGATGGCACATCTATAAGCTGCACTGTTTCGGGCGATACCATATGTACCTCTCCGTTAAAGCCATACGAATACGGAAAATATACTGCAACCTTATCGGGTATTTGAAACTCAGTTAAATCGCGCTGCGTGATAAATCCAAAACGTATTATTTCGGGGTGAAAATTAACTATAACCTTTACTGGTTGCGTAAACTTTTTTTCCTTGCCTACAAATGCCTCCATAAAATCGCGGATTGATGAATACACCACATGTAAAATGGGTGCGCGTTTCATAAGTCGTTCAATAACAAGCTTTACTGGCTGTGCAAATACCGATTGTCCTACAAATCCTAAAATGGTTATGAGTACCAACATTAACAATAATCCCAAACCTGGTATCGAAAAATTTATTGCTGCTTCAATTAAAGGGCCTAATACACCATCGACAAAAGAAAATGTCAAAAAAATCATGTAAATTGTTATTCCTAAAGGAGCTACATACAATAACCCTTGTAAAAAATAGTTAACTAATTTCTTCATAATGTTTCGAGTTCTTTTTTAAGTATTAATGTAAGTTTTTCTGCAACAATGCTATAGGAATGATCAATCCATTCGTAAATTAATTTCGAGGGAATATTTCCGTCAATAATTATGGTGTTCCAATGCGTTTTATTCATGTGCCAACCCGGCAATACCGATTGAAAGCGTTCGCGAAGTTCGATAGCCAAAGCAGGATTGCATTTGAGGTTAATCGACAAATTGCCATCTAAGTTCATTAAAGCGAAAATCTTTCCCATTACTTTAAAAACCAACGTAGTATCATCGAAAGGAAATTGTTCGGTAACGCCCTTTTTCGAAATACAATAATCTCTAATAGTTTCACTATTCATGCTTTATCTAACTTTTGGGTAGAAAGCGTTTTCGATATGGTCGATTTTGTTACCATTTTGCGCTAAAATAATCGAAATAACATCAAAACGAACCTCATCGTCGATATTTTTGGTGCGAATATAAGCATTAGCTGCCGAAATTAGCATTTGTTGCTTGTTTCGGTTTACGGCAGTGTATGGTTCTTGTATATAATTGGATGCTCGACTTTTAACTTCAACGAAGCACACTATTTTATTTTTCGATGCAATTATATCTACCTCGTGGTGAGCCGAATACCAATTACGGTCGAGAATTGCATAGCCGTTTTTAAGTAAAAATTCCACTGCCAAATCTTCGGCTTTTGCGCCAATTTCGCGGGTTGTACTCATTTTTATTTTTGATTGATTATTTTTGATTGTCAATTGAAAATTGAAAAACGCTTTGCCATTTCATTTGCAAAAAAACTCGAGTTTTAAGCAAAAAACTCGAGTTTTACTTCATCGGTCTGAACATCTAAAATAACCTTACGACCAAGTATTAAGGGTAAATTTGGTTCGCAATGGCCTGCCGGAAAGTTAAATGCTACCGGAAAATCGTAATCGGCAACAGCATCGGCAATTATCTCTTGTGCAGTTTTTCCGAACGGTACGGCGTTATCTTTCATATCGGTTAATCCGCCAACTATCAACCCTTTAAGCCCTTTAAGCTTGCCCGAAATTTTAAGGTTCATCATCATCCTGTCTATATGATAAAGGTATTCGTCTAAATCCTCAAGAAAAAGAATTCTGCCACTGGTATCTAAATCGCAAAAAGTGCCTCGCAAACTATACAGCACCGACAGATTACCGCCTACAAGCATTCCGGTGCTTTTGCCCATTCTATTTATCTCATTCGATGGAAACTTATAGTCAACCATTCCGCCCGATAATATGTGCTGAAGCTTTTGCCACGAATCGCCTACAACCGTTCCAGATTTTAAATTTATGGGCATAGTTGCGTGTATAGTTTCGAAGCCAACAGTTTGATTTATAAATGAATGCAAAACTGTTATGTCGCTATAACCAATAATCCATTTAGGATGTTGTTGAATAACTTTCCTATTCAAACCTTCGAGAATTCGTACGGTTCCGTATCCACCTCTTGCACAAAGTATAGCCTTAATATTTAAGCTTTTCATCATACTTGTAAAATCGTCGGCTCTGTCCTCGTCGCTACCAGCAAACTGGTGCTTTTCATCGAAAATACTTTTACCAAACTCAACATTGTAACCCCAACTCTCAATGAGATTTACGGCGTCAACTAGGTCATTTTCCGAAACTTTTCGTGAAGGCGCAATTATTCCAATTGTGTCGCCCTTAACCAATGGTGGTGGTGTAATCATTTCAATACTTTTTATTTTCAATTTTCTTATATTTGCAAATTAAATGAAGAAGAGGTAATATAAGTTGTAACGGTTGTAACGGTTATATCAATCTACCCTATACAACCCTATACTCTCTACCCTTACAACCTATACAACTTTATAACCTCTACAACCTCTACAACCTCTATAACCTCTACAACCTCTACAACCTACAACTCTAATCAATTAACAAAGATACATAATCTGCCATGAACAATCCTAAAAGATATTTAGTTACATCTGCCCTTCCCTATGCCAACGGCCCTGTGCATATTGGGCATTTAGCTGGTGTATATATTCCTGCCGATATTTACGTTCGCTATCTTCGCCTTAAAAAGCGCGATGTGCTATTTGTTGGTGGGTCGGACGAACATGGCGTTCCTATTACTATTAAAGCACGTCAGGAAGGGGTTGCACCTCAGGATATTGTAGATAAATATCATAATATTATAAAAACATCGTTCGAGAAATTTGGCATTTCGTTCGACATATATTCGCGTACCACAGCTAAAACCCACTACGAAACTGCCTCGGAGATATTTAAAACCATTTACGATAAAGGTGGATTTATCGAAAAAACTACCGAACAATATTTCGACAACGAAGCGCAACAATTTTTGGCCGACCGCTACATTACTGGCACATGCCCACATTGCGGCAACGAAAACGCTTATGGCGACCAATGCGAAAAATGCGGAACTACGCTAAATGCAACCGACCTTATCAATCCTAAATCGACATTAAGCGGCACACCACCTATATTGAAATCGACAACGCATTGGTATTTACCGCTCGACAAGCACGAGGCGTATCTTCGAAATTGGATTCTCGAAGAACATAAGGAATGGAAAACCAATGTTTACGGTCAGTGCAAATCGTGGCTCGACCAAGGCTTGCAACCACGCGCTGTTAGTCGCGACCTCGATTGGGGCATACCAGTTCCAGTTGGTGGAGCAACTGGCAAAGTGCTGTATGTTTGGTTCGATGCTCCAATAGGCTATATATCAGCAACTAAGGAGCTTACTCCCGACTGGGAAAAATATTGGAAGGACAAGGAAACGTGCCTACTTCATTTTATTGGTAAGGATAATATTGTTTTTCATTGCATTATGTTTCCGGCCATGTTGCACGCCGAAGGAAGCTATATTCTGCCCACTAACGTTCCGGCCAACGAGTTTCTTAACCTCGAGGGCGACAAAATTTCCACATCGCGCAACTGGGCGGTTTGGTTGCACGAATATTTAGAGGATTTTCCCGGCAAGGAGGATGTTTTGCGCTACACACTTTGCGCTAACGCCCCCGAAACCAAGGATAACGATTTCACCTGGAAGGATTTTCAAACCCGCAACAACAGCGAATTAGTGGCAATTTTTGGCAATTTCGTGAACCGTGCACTTGTGCTTACCCAAAATTATTTTGGCGGTGTAGTGCCCGAGGCTGGTAAATATACCGATTTTGATACCGACACAATAAATCAAATAGCAATTTTTAAAAGAAATGTCGAGGAATCGCTCGAAACATTCCGCTTTCGCGAAGCATTAAAAGAAGCCATGAATTTAGCTCGGTTGGGTAATAAATACCTCGCCGACACCGAACCGTGGAAACTTATTAAAACCGACGAAAACCGTGTAAAAACTATCCTTAATATTTCGTTGCAAATAACAGCAAACTTGGCAATTATTATGGAGCCTTTTCTTCCGAAAACTGCCAATTCGCTACGTAAAATGCTAAATATTAATAGTTTCGAATGGGAAACTATAGGTGGCATTCTGTTACCTGTTGGGCATAAAGTAAACACCCCCGAATTGTTGTTCGAAAAAATTGAAGACCAAGTAATTGAACAACAGATGCAACGCTTAACACATATAAAAGCCGAGAACGAACGAAAAAATACAAAAGCCACGCCACAAAAGGAATTGATAAACTTCGACAGTTTTTCGGGCATGGACATACGCACCGCCACCATTCTAGAAGCCGAGAAAGTTTCCAAAACCAACAAGCTAATGAAGCTGAAAGTGGATACAGGTATCGATGTACGAACAATTGTGTCGGGCATTGCCGAACACTTTTCGCCCGAGGAACTACCTGGTAAACAAATAAGTGTACTAGTTAATTTGGAACCGCGCAAAATTAAAGGAATTGAATCGCATGGCATGATTTTACTGGCCGAGGACTTATCTGGCAAACTTATATTTGTTGTTCCCGAACAAAAAACTGATAACGGTTCTATGATCAAGTAAAAATCGATTGAAATACATTACATTAGCAACATTTTTTAAACGTAAAACTTATAAGTATGATAGCATTAACAATTCTTGGAATAATCGCCATAATTATTGGCGTGGCAATTGGCAAAAACAATACGCCTTTTAGGCAGTACAGCACTGTAATTAAAATTGTAGGTGTAGCAATAATAATTGCCGGCATCGCATTTTCGATGGTAAAACAAATTGGACCTGGGCAAGTTGGTGTTCAAAAACTTTTTGGTAAAGTTAGCAACCAAATATTGGAAAGTGGTTTGAACATGGTAAACCCTCTAGTTGAAGTTGTTACCTTCGACATTAAAACTCAAAACTACACTATGTCGGGCGTTCACGACGAAGGCGACAAAACTGGCGATGATGCTATTAGGGTATTGTCGGCCGATGGGTTGGAGGTAGTTATCGATTTAACTGTACTTTACAAGGTTCTACCAAACGAAGCACCTCGCATTTTAAAGGAAATTGGCGACGATTACCGAAACACAATTGTACGACCTATTTGCCGCACCAAAATACGCGATAATGCTGTGTATTACGATGCTGTAGCTCTTTATTCAACAAAACGCGATGAGTTTCAAGGTCGTATTTTCAAAACTATCGAAACCGATTTCAAAACACGCGGATTAGTGTTGGAGCAACTACTAGTGCGTAACATAACCCTTCCGGCATCGGTTAAAACTACTATCGAAGGCAAAATAAACGCCGAACAGGAAGCTCAGAAAATGACATTTGTGCTACAAAAAGAAAAACAAGAAGCCGAACGTAAAAGAGTTGAAGCACAAGGTATTGCCGATTACCAAAAAATTCTAAGTACTGGCCTTAGCGATAAGCAATTACAGTACGAAATGATAAAAGCAATTGCCACATCGCCCAACGCCAAGCTAATTATAATGGGCGGAAACAAAAATACGCCGCTTATTATAGATGGAAAGTAGGGCGAAATAGACTGTAGATAAATTCGATAATTTACATAATTAATCCTGACAGGTTTTGGTAATAAAATTATTACCTGATAGTTACAAACTATCGAGGTTTTAATAAATACAAAACCTGTCAGGATTTTATACTTTACGTATAGACTCGGTTTTGGGCAAGCCAGGCAAGTTTTTCGTCCTTGCGCATATCGTCGGTAAGGGTAAAGTATTGTATTTTGGCGCGTTGTGGCATAATAATTTTAATTAGTATCGGGTGTTATACCTAAAGATAAATGTTTACATTTGTTTTTCAGTGTTAATCAAAGATAATGAATTTATTAAATTTCATAGAGCAATTCCCAGATGAAGAAAGTTGCAAATTAAAATTCAAGGAGGTTAGAGACAAG
>JANYAP010000164.1 GCA_025361285.1 Bacteroidales bacterium
AGATAAGGTGTATCCTCGGTAGCTTTCACCTTAAATTTGGTATCCTTTGCTACAACAAACGACTCAAACTTCTTATATACTTTCCAATCGGTTTCGTTGGATAGTTGAATGGCTAATTTACCCGATACAACTGTCATAACCTCAACGCACGATGTGCCGAATTCGTATTCGCCAGCAGCCATAACACCAACAGTTGCAGTACCTTCAGCCGATTCCAAAGCAATGGATTTAACCTTTCCATCGAAATATTCATTTGTTTTAAACATAATTTTATAGTTTTTCTGAAATGCAAAACTATAAAAATTATACCATTATTTTGGGAGAATTTCCTACCAAACTGTTTGAAACTTCTCAGACTATAGGCTGTAGGCTGTAAGCTTGAAACTGCATGCTGAAGAACGATAAATTTATTCGAATTTGTATAAAAAGCATGACTTTATGGGTTGCAAGTAATTCTACTTTTAGACTATTAAAAACCGATATAATTATTTGATATTTAATTAATTAATAGTATATTTATGGCATAATAACGCTACTGATAGTATTTGATAATGACTCAAGTAAAATCGGATAAAAAAAATTTGTAAAAATGGCTATTTTGCTGATAATAACAAGTTTAGTTTAGTCTTGTTCCTTGTCAGGTAGCGGTTTACGCCTCACTTTGTAACGAAGCGAACACTACTATAATTGACACATCATTGTTTGTGCCTCAAAAATGGATTGACGATAAGGCGCGATGTGATAAGGCAGACATCCATGAATCTTAACAGATTTTTCAAACAAAGCCACAACTGGCATTATCGATGATAAAATCGAATTTGAAGTTGGGTGTAAAATTTGACTGGATAGGTGGCGATGGATTGTATGGGCATAATACGGAGTTAACCAAAGGGTTAGACAAAGAGGGCTTGTTTTATGTTTTGGATGTTCATAAAGACGAACTGATCTATTTAGAAGAACCAGGCTTTTCTATTCCGTTAAAAAAAGGAACACGAGGAAAGACTCCTGTTAAAATAAAAGCAGACAAAATTGCTACTCGGATAGACAATTACGTTCAAAATATAACTGAAAATAAATCGAATAGAGTTCAAGTTAGAAAAACGGCAAATGGTTGGAAATGCGTTTTCGCACATACGGTATCAGTTTGGCATTGGGATAGCAAAGAAGAAAAAGCTCGAGCACGAACTTTGGTAATTACAAAGGCTGACGAGAAAAACCCAAAAGTGAAATACAGCTTTAGTAATGGCGCTATAGACGAGTATACACGGCAAGAGTATGCATATTTTCAATGCAGTCGCTATTGGGTTGAAAGATGTTTCGAAGATTCAAAAAACGACTTGGGACTTTCCGGTTATCAAATACGTAAGTGGCTGGCTTGAAACCATCATCAATCGCTAGTAATGATGGCGTAATTGAACATGCTTTATGTAAAAATTGAACAAAAACAAGAATATGAATTAATGAGTACTCGTGATGCTACAATAATGATTATTGCTCATTTATTTTCAAGCGAGGAAACTATTAAAGAACTTCATGGTAAAATGATTATAAGACACAAAAACAGAAAACGTGAGATTGATCGATTCTATAAAAATAATAACGAGCTTAAAGTCTAAAAGTAGAAATAAATAAACAGAAACAATTTGAATATTCAATTTTATTTTTACATTTGCAAACACAAAATGTTAAACAAAGCGCCGAAATGCCTCTAATCGCAATTAACCCACAACACCTTACGCCAGCAAACTATTTGCTGTGGCAGCCTGTAAGCCACACCGCAGTAGAGAGAGAGAGAGAGAGAGTACTCTTACACACTTTGTTGCGCATCGGTTAATACCACCCCTTTACCTTACCTTTTATATTGTATTGCTAGCGTTTGTTGCCAAATGCACTTGTTTATGACCGGCGCATTAGCAATATACATACCCCACTGCGCGAAAGATCAGCTCCCACCTGGCAATGTTTCCGCCTCGGCAGCGGCATATATACTCCCTTGCGGCAATGTTTAAGTCCTTGGAAATATTCGTCCATTCCTTTGGCAGAAAGTTTTCCCCCTTGGAGAAACTCTTCCATTCCTTGGAGAAAAAGTTTCCCTCCTTGGAGAATTTCTTTCCCTCCAAGGAATAATTGTTTCCCTCCTTGGAGGATTTCTTTCCCTCCAAGGAATAAATGTTTCCCTCCAAGGAGAATTTCGTTTCCACCCATATAAATTGCAGCGCCATAGCGGAGTAATTCGCTATTTATGTGCTAGTTGATGTGTTTACTTATTTAAAATTAATATTTACTAACCATTTAAAACTTAAAAACTATGCCCGATTTCATTCCAACAAAGGACGCCGATTTTAACATCTTTCAATCAAACCTGTTGGCCATTGTGCAGCCAAACATTACTATCTGGGGCATTTTACCAGCCGATTTTACAGCCCTTATTGCCTTACAAACACTGTGGGCAGCCGCATTTGCCAAGGCCAGTAACAAACAAAACCGCACCGCTGCCGATGTGCAAGCCAAGGACGATGCCCGCCACAACTACGAAAAAATACTGCGCACCTTCGTAGCCCAGTGGTTGGCGCGCAACACCAAAGTACCCGACGCAGAACGCGAGCGCATGGGCTTAACCGTACGCGACAACAAACGCACCGCTGCCACATCGCAAACAATGGGTGTACCTGTGGCTGTTATCGACTTTTCGGTACGGTTGCAACACTCCATATCGTTTGCCGATGCTGCCAGCAGCAGCAAAGCCAAACCAGCAGGCGTGCATGGCTGCGAAATATGGCACAAAATTGGCGACCCTGCACCCAAAGATGCCTCCGAACTCGCCTACCTAGCCACCGACACCCGCACACCTTACGTGGCAACCTTTCTTACTGGTGCCGAAGTCGGCAAAACCATTCACTACTGGTTACGCTGGGTAAGCAACACCGGCAAACCAGGCCCTTGGAGCAGCGCGGTAAGTGCCATGTTAGTAGGATGATAATTGTTAATTGTTAATTGTCAATTGAAAATTGAACTCGCTACGCTTGCCTTAACTGGCTTCTAGCTGTATTTGTTTAACAACATAGCCGGAGGCTAACATAAACAAGCTTAGCGAGACGCTACGCATAGCAATGGATACACAATATAATTGAACGCAGAGACGCAAAGACGCAGAGGAATACGGCATTAACAATCGTTAAATTAAAATAGACAATTAACAATAATGGAATCTCTGCGCCTCCGCGTCTCTGCGTTCAAATCATCAATCAAAAATCATCAATCAAAAATCGAAAAAAGCGTAAGCCGAAAAGCTTTAACAGAGTAGGCAAATTAAAAAAAACCAAACTAAAATGAGAATTTTTTATGTAATGAGAAAAATGTGTTTTGTAGTTGCTATCCTAGGTTTAGGAGCTATGAGTGTGATAGGGCAAACAATAGACACAAATGTTGCATATGGGAAAGCTGTTCTTACTTCTACTGGCGTTGCCACTTCTACTAGTTGGACTACCCCCGACGCTTTAACTGATAATAATAACTCAACTAGTGCTACTTTTACACTCCCCATCAATAATAAATTTTTATTTGTCGATTTGGGGAATTATTATACAACAATTAAAAAAATTAACATCTATTTTCCGCAAACATACCCATCGGCATATATTACTGGGTACACAATAGCTGTACCAGTCGATACAAAAAATTATTATTTTAATACAATAGGAACAAAAACCGGGAAGACCGATGCAATAATGGATTCTTATACAAATACGCTAACAGCACCTATTAGGTATATACTAATTACTGTAACAGGCGCTGTTATGCAAAGCGTTTATTCTCCTGGCTTTGCCGAAATACAGGTAATAGCAGAAGTACCAACCGCCGAGATAAGCGATTTAAAAGTTTGGGGTAGCGCTAACTTTGCAGGTAATATTAAAGCCGCCACCGCTAACCTTGGCACCGCCACCGTAAACGCCACTGGCGACATTACCGCCAAAAGCCTTACAACTACTGGGGCTATAAATGCAAACGCGGGAGCAATTACCACTACTGGAGCTGTTAACACAGGTGGTCTTACCGTAAATGGAACTACTACTGTAGGTGCAAACACTTATAATTTACGTGTGCAAAATGCTACAACTCCTACAATTACCTTATCGTCGGGTACAAACCCAGGCTTGCAAATAGGTTATGCTACTTTTGCGGGCGCTTTTTCGGGAAGGGCAAAAATTGGCGATGCTGTAATCCGTAACATTTCAGGTGGCTTGGGAACAAATAATATAATTTTTAGTATACCTAACAATGTAGACGATGAAAACTCATACATTGGTTTTGAAAGTGGAGTACCTGCACATAGCCTTTGGTTTAAAATTTTTAACAATGCAACGGTGCGTATCGATGGTATTGTATATGCCAAAGAAGTAAACGTACAAACCAACGTATGGAGCGATTGCGTGTTTAAAGCCGGTTACAAACTACGCTCGTTAAACGAAGTGGAAAATTTTATTAAGGCAAATAACCACCTACCCGAGGTACCATCGGAAGCCGAAGTTACCACCAAAGGCATCAACGTAGCCAACATGAACGCCATACTTTTACAAAAGGTTGAAGAGCTAACTCTTTACCTTATAGAGCTGCAAAAACAAAACCAAGCTTTACAAGCCAAAGTTGCCAAAATTGAAAATAAATAAGTTACTTTTAAAACTTAATACAACGGAAAAAATGAAAAAATACGTAGGGCTAATATTCTTAATGCTAATGCAAATAGCAACCATATTTGCACAGGTAAATAATAGCGATCAACAATTAAAAAAAAGATACGCAGAAATTGCTAAAGAAGAAAATGAAAGGTTGACATTAATACACGAAAGAATTATTAAAGATGCCAATTATATTGTTGAAGCCGATTTAATTGAACAGGTATGTCAATCATATACCGATAATAAAGGTCAAGTACAACAAATTGTAACATGTTACGGCAAGGTAACTAAGGTATTCAAAGGCAAGCTCAAACTGGGGGCAATTATAGTGCAAACGCACATTAATATGGAAGATCCTTGGCCAGAAGAACCAGACAGACCCATATATAAAGTAGAGGATTATTTTTCTAAGGTAATCTTATTTTGTAATATCGATAAAACCAATCCGTCAGAGCCAAAATTTAGCAAACGTATTGTTGATAACAACATTGTCCTCAATGAGCTTGGAATGTTTGGAATAGATATCAACCCCAGTACAGGACATGCTTGGTTAAATCAGAGATTTAATACCAAAGGCGATGCTTACAGATACATAGCCTCACTACCCAATGTAAAAATGCCTAAATTAACGGCTGAAGATACTATTTTTACATACAATCTCGGTTACACACCAATAACACAAACCTCTAGTTTAACCGCTGCACAAAAAGACTCGCTTAATGCTATTAGAGGTGCTAAATGGGAGGCGGAAGGAATAATAATTGGTAATAGATTAAAAGTCACACAAGATTCGCTTGAAACAATACGAATTGCAAAAAATTATAAGGAAACTGAAAAAGCGATCCTGCGACGCGTTGCTGCTCAAAAGGATTCGGTTAATGCAGCATACTACAAAAAATTGCGCCTTCGAGCCGATTCGGCACATATAGTTATTAAGCAACAACGGCTCACCGATTCGCTTGCACGTACCGAAATATTCCGAAAAAATAGGCATAAGCTCGATTCAATGCGCATCGAACGCATTAAAAAGGGTACTTACTTTTCCGATTCAATAAAGAGCTTACAACTTAAAAATAGAGTTGATTCGATAATGCGCGAACAATCTAAAAAAAAACTTAAATCGGTAAATACCCTTAGTGCCATTACCAACGGATCCGACTTTTTGAAATTTCGTTACGACGGTTCGATACTCGAGAAATACGCCACCGTAAGTGTCGATGCTTATACTTCCGATGTTTTGCTAATGTATTATAAATCTATTAGCACATCATATTATTATGTAAAAGAGTTAGGATATGAAGGTACTTCAAATAATCCCGAAGTTGCCGTTGTTTCAACAGCCGACGATGGTATGGATGTATCATTTACTGGCTCAGGTACTGCCTATGTTTATGCATCCTTGCACTATAAATATATGGCTACATCGTCGAGTGCAATGGTTGAAGACTGGCTTTATGCTTATTGTTATGTAAAAAATACGATTGATGTACAAAGTGTTAGCCTAACGCCATTCAGCATATCAGCTGGCAGCTCAATTTCTATGAACTACCAGGCAATTATCGAACCATCGAATGCAACTAATCAAAAAGTCACTTGGAAATCGAGCAATACAAGTGTTGCCGATATCGATAGTTACAACTGGTTAGAAGCATATATACCCGGTACTACTAAAATAACCGTAAGAACCGACGATGGGGGGCATGAAGCCTCGTGCATTGTTACTGTAACTCCTGTACCAGTAACAGATGTAAAGCTTATTAGCAGTACGAATATGTTAATAGGCGAACAAAATCAGCTTGTAGCAACAATTGTACCCGACAATGCTACAAATAAAAACGTAACATGGAGCTCGACCAATTTAAATGCTGCAACAGTTGATGTATACGGCATTGTTCGTGCAGTTGGTGAAGGCTCTGCCGACATTATTGTAACAACAGCCGATGGAAAAAAAACAGCTACTTGCGCTGTTACCGTAAAAGCAGTTAATGTTACTAATGTTAAACTTAATAAAACCACTTTAACAATAGCCAATGGTGCAACCGAAACTCTCACAGCAACCATCGAGCCAACCAATGCAACTAATAAATATATAACATGGATCTCGAGCAATACTGCCGTGGCAACTGTTGCTAGTGGTGCTGTAAAAGGTATAAGCATAGGTACTGCTACAATAACAGTAACTACAGTTGATGGAAGTAAAACTGCTACCTGCGCAGTTACAGTAACACCTGTAGCAGCAACTGGCGTTACGGTTACCCCCACAATAATAAATGTTAACGCAGGCGAAGCTGCCAAAACACTTACAGCCACTGTAGCACCAGCCAACGCTACAATAACAACTGTAACTTGGAGTACAAGCGATGCTTCGGTTGCAACTGTTACGGCTGGCGTAGTTACTTTTGTTAATGGCGGCACAGCTACTATTACAGCAAAAACCGACGATATAGGTGGCTTTACGGCTACCTGTGCAGTAACAGTTAAACCTGTAATTTTAACTATTGAAAGTGCTACAATTAACGATTTGGCTGCTGGCGATGGGCAAGAAATAACCATAACCGGCAAAGGTTTTGGAGATAGTCGTGGTGCGAATTACGTTTCTTTTACTAATGCAAACATTAATAGTACTGACTTAATTGCTGACAAAGATGCATATGATTATAATAGTCCAAATCATACATGGCAAAAAGATAAAATTATTATGTTGCTACCAGGCAAAATCAGACTTGATGAAGATAGGTTAGTTGTGGGTAAAGGTGAAGTAAAGGTAAATATTGGAAACCAGCAAAGTAATGGGAAAACCTTAGATATTAAGCATAATTATTTGCAAGTAATAAAACCTGATGGCACCAAAAAGTGGAATATGAAAATAGGCAATAATAGCAAACCCACCATTATTACATTTAAACTTGTGAATATGCCTAGCGAAGCCACTAATGCAATAAATTACGCCTTTGCCGAATGGAGTTGTAAAACAGGGTTTCAATTTAAAGTTGATCCTTTATCCGCAAATACGCTATGCTTTAATCCTTTGCCAGAAAATCCAAGGGGTGCAAATACAGGTCAAGGCAACTCTATTACTATTGCAACGAATACTACCGATGCATTCTGGAATGGTCCTATAACAATTACATTTGACAATAGTTCTAATAAGATTTGGGATTTTAATTTATCCAATTCTAGTGGTACAGGCGGCTTTTATGGGATTTTATTGCATGAGCTTGGTCATGTTTTGCAATTAGGGCATATAATAAACATAGATGAATTGATGTACTTTAGTTATCAATCGGGCAGATTTATGACACCTGTTGCTGAAGCAGACGCCAAAAATAGTGTAGATAAAAGTGAAGCATTAAAATGGTTAACAAAAACTACTGGTATTAGTTGCCCAATTGTTCCTGTTTATAGTTTTTGGGGTACAGCCATTGCTAATATACATGCAGCACTTGCCTCAAAAATACAATTAAATTGGACTATTGGCGACCCAACTGCAAATATTTCGCTTACCCGCAATGGTGTCACAATTTTTACTGGGACAGGTATTACCTATAAATATACTGACGATCCCGTATTGGCAGGTCAGACCTATAAATACATATTAACCGCAACAAACGCTTGGGTTTCACAAACATATGCAGTGCAGGTTACGACAGCATTACCTATTGTATCGTCTAGTTCAGGGCAGGAAACAATAACTTGGGCATCCATACCCGATGCAACAGGTTACGAGGTTCAACGCTCAACTTCGCCTG
>JANYAP010000146.1 GCA_025361285.1 Bacteroidales bacterium
TTAACTTTATACTTCTTGTCAATATTTATCGCAAGTTGATTTAAACTCTTTGTAACTTCGCACGTCGCATCATGTAATAAACTGTCAATGAACATTAGTGGAGAAAACTTTGAAGCCCTCTTACAGAAGCCTGTTTCAAATGCTTGTAACCTTAGGTAACTATCAGTAAAAACTGTTTTTATCTTACCATTTAATTTTTTTAAAGAAGGTTCATATACCCCCCTATATATTACAAAGTTTATTCTCCATTATTTGAATAACCTTTTTTCAATATATTAACTTACCAATCAGAGATATAAGTATAGTTAGATTGACGGCTATGAAGCTATGGGCTTAAGGCTTAAATAAACGACATTGTATATTATATTGCAATAGCCTATTGCTAAAATTTAAATAGAGTGACCTGTTCATAAAAGTTAATTGAACATTTTTAAATATCAATAGTTTAATATCTTTGTATAAACCCTAAATTTTTATTTTTATGAAAAACAATTTTTTTTATGCACTTGCTTTATTAGCCGTAGTATCGTGCTCGAAAGACGATGACAATGGCCAAGTAGTCACAAGTGTTAATCGCACAATTGATTATACAGTTTTAGTTGTTGCAAGCGAAAATGCTGGCTCTAATCAAAATGGTTCTCTGTTTTCCAAAACTACAAAATCGGCTTCGGCTTTGGCTGGTGCTACAGGTGCAACAGTTAGTATATCAGTTAATGGTGCGGTTGTAACTAAAACAACCGACGAGAGTGGACAGGCAACTTTTCAAAGCCTAACAGCAGGTACTGCCGCTGTTACCGTTAAATTGGCAAACCACACAACTTGTAACTATTTAGTTGATTTAACCATGGTTAACTCAGCAATCGACACGCTAGATTTCGACCACAGAACATCGCGAATTGCTGCCACAAAAGTTATTGTGTTTCCAACAAGCGGAGTAGGGATGACCAAAATTTCGGGTTTAGTAAAGGCTCAACTCGATGTTTCGAGTTCTTATCCAGCATGGGCTACCTCAGAATTTCAGTTTAAGCAAAGTACTGATTTAGAACTTGCCCCAGCTGGTACAGTAATTACTTGTACCTTATTCCCTATAAATGGTGTTTCCGAAGTAAGTAACGGTAGCGTTTTAAGCGCTACATACGAAGGACTTTCGAGTACTACAACGGTAGGTGCCGACGGGTCGTACGCAATAATGGCACCCTCATCGATAGATGGATGCCAAGTAAAAGTGCGTGCTAACGACTTTGTTTACAACGTTAAATACAGTTCATATACTCGTAATGCAGCAAACGCTATTGTAACAATCCAATCGGGTACATTTTTAGGATTTTCCCAATTAACCGACAAAACACAACGTGTTGTGTTTTCTTCTGTAGGTGATGGCGTTGAAATTTTAACAAGTCAAGATTTGATTGTTGATATAAATTATAACACAAGGGTACTCGATTTTATTAAAGATTTTGATTATTACGGAATTTCAGGTTTGTAATAATTGCAATAAAATAAAGTAGTTATAGCCATGCAGCTTTTGTTGCATGGCTATATTTTTTTATGATAATGCGTGCATATTTATAAAAACTATGTTCGGTAAACTTGTCAAAAAAAATTATTTATTTTTATATATCTTCGTATGTTGAAACATCGAAAATTGAAGTAATACATGAAAATTCATCTTATTGCTATTGGCGGAAGTGCAATGCACAATTTAGCCATAGCTTTGCAAGCTAAAGACTACCAGATAACTGGGTCGGACGATGAAATATTCGAACCCTCTCTCACTCGTCTTCAAAATAAAGGATTGCTACCTGCCGAAATGGGTTGGTTTCCCGAAAAAATTACATCTAACCTCGATGCTGTTATTTTGGGAATGCATGCTAGCGAGGACAATCCTGAGTTACTGAAAGCCAAGGAATTAAACCTGAAAATTTATTCGTACCCCGAATACTTATACCAACAAACAAAGGATAAAAAGCGAATAGTTATTGCTGGTAGTCATGGAAAAACCACCATTACTTCGATGATTATGCATGTACTTAAGCAATACAACAAGGAATTCGATTACATGGTTGGTGCTAATGTTGATGGCTTCGACACAATGGTGCGATTAGCCGAAACTTCGCCAATTGCAATTTTCGAAGGTGATGAATATCTATCGTCGCCAATTGATAAGCGTCCTAAATTTCATTTGTACAAACCGCATATTGCTTTAATTTCGGGCATTGCTTGGGATCATATTAACGTTTTCCCTACTTTCAACAATTATAAGGAACAGTTTCTAGCGTTTGCCAACCTTGTTCAGGCCAACGGAACATTGTTTTATTATCATAACGATGAGGCAGTTATGGAAGTTGTTAACCAAAGCAAAAACTCTATTAGTAAATATCCGTATGTTGAACACAATCATATAATTCGCGATAATACTACCTACCTGATAAGCGAATTTGGGCTTTTTAAGATTAATGTTTTTGGTAAACACAATATCCAAAATATTTCGGCAGCCAAAGCAATTTGCAACAAACTTGGCATTGCCGATCAGGAGTTCTATAAATCGATATCCACTTTTAAAGGTGCCGCCAAGCGGATGCAAGTATTTCGGAGCAACGAAAATTCATCTATTGTTATTGATTTTGCCCATGCGCCATCGAAAGTAAAAGCAACCGTTAGCGCGCTTAAGGAGCAATACTCCGACCGTAAGCTTATTGCATGTTTGGAGCTGCATACATTTAGTAGTTTGAATGAAAAGTTTCTCGATGAGTACCAAAATGCACTCACCGAAGCCGATACTGCAATAGTATATTTCAACCAGGAAACCTTAAAACACAAGCATTTACCAGATATTTCCACTGATAGAATTAAACAAGCTTTTAACAACCCAAATATTATAGTAATAACTAATAGCAATGAATTAGTTACTTTACTAAAAAGCTATAAATACCTTAATACTAACTTATTGTTAATGAGTTCGGGTAATTTTGGTGGTATTGATTTTGCATCGCTTGGGAAAGAACTTTTAAAATTGAATTGAGAAGAGATGTTTTGATTACGTTTTGCAGAGGGCTTCATAAGTGCAAGTAATTGACAAATTATATGCTAGCACCAGAATCTTAAAATATTGAAAGCTTTTGTAAAAAAATATTTGTAGAAATGAAAAATATTCTACCTTTGCAGCGCCAAATAAAAAATGGTCCGTTCATCTAGGGGTTAGGATACCAGGTTTTCATCCTGGGTACAGGGGTTCGATTCCCCTACGGACTACGAACACAATGTTTAAAAGCCTCGTAATTAGTATATTACGAGGCTTTTTGATTTTTATACTCTTCCAAAGTATTTTAATACCTCCATTTTTCGCGTTGCTTTTCTTCTTTTTCCAACTTTAGCTTCAATGCTAGTGCTATTTTCGTTTCTTTTATCATAGCCCATTTTTTTAAATCATCGAGCGAAATATCGTAAGCGTCGAAAATGTAGCTTACTGACAACCATTGGTCGTTGCTCCATATTTGTAGGGCAGGGTTCAAAACGTAGTGTCCACGCTCAACACGCGAAAAAATCTTTTTGTTGTAAGGGCTATTGCTGTTAACTTCGTGCCTCGATAATAACGAAAGCATATATTCCTTTCTTTTCCGAAATTCGGGCAGAATGGCGTTAGAAAAATGCTGAATGTTTGCCAGAAAGTCGCTCGTGTTAACCCCCAAAGCATCGGTAATTCTTTTGGTTTGTATAATTGACGATTGAATGGCGATAAATAAATTAATAAGGAAATATTCGATTTTATGGGAATCTATCTTCACCAAACGCCCATCTACCTGAATTTTAATGGAATCGGTCAGTAATAGTGGGTATATTTTCCCAGCTTTGTATTTTGCGTAATCTTCCAATACAAATGCCTGACCTAGTATTATTTGAACAGGTGACTTTCCAAAAGTATCTAGCAAAGCAGGGTTTGCTCCGTTTTGCAGCAGTACGTTGGCTATATTGGTGGCTCCCGAAAAGGCTGCAGCGTGCAAAGGCGTGAAATTGTGTACATCGCGATAATCGATTCCATATTTGTTAATTAGCGGAATTATCATCTTAACGTTATCCTCCTTGTAGTGCTGGTAGTACTTGCGAAAAAGCGACCCGCGTTCCGATTCGTAATTCTCAGCTCGCTTGTATTTTAATTCGGCTAGTTGTTGCATCAGAAACTTCTGGTTGTGCACCAATGCAAAATCGAAAAGCCTATCTTTAGCTTTTTTATTGAAATTTTCGGGGTCTAAAGCATTCTTTTTAACCGCCTTATAAACATCGATGGTTAATGCTTCCCAGTTTGGTTTTTCTGTGATAAGTATATTTTTTCGAATGGCGTCGGCTTGTTCCAATTTACCTTGCATCTCTAACCGGCGAACCTCGCGCTTCCACTCGTCGGACGACGATACCTCCTCCTTTAAATTTTGCGCAATGGTATCTTCCGAAATTTCTAATAATTGAACAAGTTGGTGACCTTTGGAACGCTCAATAATATATACGTTTTTAACAGCACGTGTAATAGCCACATACAACGAGTTGATATAGAATTTATATACTTCGAGCGACTTATCTGCTTTGTCTTTTCCACGGGCGTATGCTAGTTCATCAACCAGTAAATCTTTTGGGCTAACACCTTCGCATATTGCGTTAAACTCCAAACTATTGTCCGACACAAAGTTATATAGAATGATATTTTCGTATTCAAGCCCTTTCGATTCCTGCACCGAAAACAGTAAAGGCGATTGTAACAGGTTTTTAGCCTTCGCCTTGTCCTCGTTTCGGAGTACTATTACGGCGTATTTAACCGATCGGCGTGTTTTGCGGCTTAGTTCGGCTACAGCGTTGCCTTTATCTTCAATAAAAACTACTTCGCCCTTTGTTGCGGAAATTGTTTCTACAAGGTAATTACTTTCCTTATCGATGGATCCAAAGCGAGCATTTTTAATTTTAAGAAGCCTATTAGCTAAGTTCGATATTGTTAAGCTGTTACGGTAATTGGTGTGTAATAGTTTTATTTCATCGCCCTTTACATCGCTTTGATAAAACATGCTTTTAAGATGCGCCCACGAAAAAAAGTTTGGATGAACAACCTGATTCGAATCGCCACAGAGCATGAAATTTGTTGGCTTCTTTAGCGATTTCAGAATAATTTGTAATTGTATGTTGGTAAAATCCTGAACCTCATCTACAATAATAAAATCGAACGAAGGCGCACAACTTGCAAGCCATTGATGCGATAATATGTTGATATCGTAATAGTTATTCTCCTTTAAAAATTGGAGATATTTTTCGAACAGGTTATAAACCATTTCGCGTTCGGCCGACAGAAATATCGATTGTTTTATGCCAAGCGCCATGTATTCATCGCGTTTTAGGTATTCTTTGGAGATATCCAATCCGGTTATTACTCCGCGAAATTCCTCGAAGGTTTTGTGGGCATCTTTAAGTTTGGTTGCTTGCTGATATCGCTGAAACCAAGCCTCGAACAGTTTAAAATCCAGCTCTTTACCTTTAGGCATTTTTACGCTTTCAATAAATTCGCGGTACGACAAAAAATCGACTTCCAAATTGTCGTTTTCGTAATTGTTTGAATAAAAGAGTCGTGTCGAATTCTCGGCCAGATATGGCGAAAGCGTAATGTATAACACGTTGCCTTTAAGCGATTTAATTTTTTCGAGCGTAAGGGCTGTTTTACCACTTCCGGCCGATCCAATAATAATTTGAGGAAATGGTAGTGAAAATATCTCGCTTTGGTTATCGTCGAACGACAACACCTTGTCTAACAGGTGGAAATTTCGGTTTCGGCTATTTATATACGATAATGGCAAATATTCGTCGGAAGGCACATCGTTAGGGCTTTTTACCAGCACAAGCTTCGATTCGTCGATTTCGGCGCCACGTAAAAACTTCGATTTTTTGTAATCGTGGTTCAAAATAACCTCTAGTATTAGCAAACATGCTCGGTCGTTGTATCGTCCTAATTTAAAAAGCAGCCGGTTTTCGTAATCGAGCTTAGCGCGATAATAGCCGCCTTCATTCATTTTTTTTACTTCTGCCGAGGCAAAATCGCCTTTGGTGAGTTGCTCTAACGTTTTGTTGAATTGCTTCTGAACTTTTCCACAATCGACATCGTTGTATATTAATGCTTCAAACATATTATGCTAGTGAAATGGAGGGTTTAGTACAGTTTATAATAATTTTCCACGCTTTCGAAGGGTTACAAGTAACGATGTGTTATTTCCATACATACCACCAAAATCTTTTGCTATGGCTACTGATAATTCGAAATTCCATAATTTCTGAAGTTGTTTAGTAAGCTCGAGGTAAGTGGAAACCGATTCTTTACGCACGGAGTCGGACGAAAAGTAATTTCCTTTGTTCAAAGAATAAGTTCCCTTAAACTTGTAAACCAAATTGTTACAAATACTTCCACGAAATGCTAAGTGATGTGCAGTAACCATGTTGTTTTGTATGTAATTGGTTGACTTATCGTTAGGGGAATCGACGTTTTTTAACAATGCAGGCGAAGTAATTAGTGGTGTTCCGATAGTAAAATCGTTGTACGTCCACCCGTTTTTGTAAATGAAATGATTGAAATAGTTATCGGGTTCACCAGCAATTCTATCCTGAGGCCATGACATCGATTGATCGGTAGTATTTAAGTATTCGTAAACAATATTCGAAAGCCAACTAACGAGGTTTAAATGAACCGATACTCCCCAAAGCCCATCCTTCATATTATGCCATTTATAACCCGAGTTATCTTCAAAAATAGTTTGGTAGTACAAGGAAAAGTTCGCTGGTTTAGTGTCGATTTCCAACCCTAAATTTCGCGACCCAATGTGGTTTCCAATGCGATTGCTGTATTCGGGCAACAAGTTAGGATCGTTGTTTGCAGATGCGGGCGTATTAGCTGTATCTTTTTGTTGAGCTAAAAAAATAGTTTTGTAATCGGCAAGCGACGATGGCATGTGCGTACCGTTGGGCAATATTCCTCCCCACTGCGCGTAATGATGAAAGCCAAAATGAAATCGAACGGGTAGTTTTCCGCCTAACCGTACATAAGCATATTTATGATGAAGCCATTCGTTTTTAACGTATGCATCTCGTTCAAACCATCCGTGCGAAAGGGCTCCTTTTATTTCAACCAACCCCAAAGTATAAGGAACAGCGGTGTAATTTAGCATTCCAATAGTAATTTTTGGCATAGGTTGTGCATTTCCCGACCACAGCAAACCACCGCTCGAAAGGGTGGAGTCCTGATTACCAAAAAATTCTTCTATTCTGCCACCTTGAACAGAAATAAACCTATACTTCAGTTTAAGATAATATTGTTGCAATGTTGCTCTACTACCATCGGTTTGGTTTAAAAGTTCTACCCCATAGGAATATTGTAGTTTATTTGTGCGAAGGGTATCGAATGCGGAAAAAATACCTAGCCGTAGCGCAGCGCTGTGTGGGTTTGTCGATATAGTACCGTAATTGTTCGAAACACCCCAAAAAGCAGCCGAATTGCCAGAACTAGTTACAAGTGTCGATTGTAATTTATATTCGAGGCGTTTGCTTTGCGAAAATACTATTAACGAGATAGTTAAAAATATGGTAAGAAGCGATAAATGCTTATGCATTATTTTCAAAGTTAAAAGATGTGTTTGCATTATATATTGTAATAGAAAAGGCTATATTTTGGTGTGCTAATTTTACATTACGGATGGACACTAATTAATTCCTTAATTTCATTCAAATGCAACTTAAAATGACTTAAGTAATCAAGAATCATTGCCTTAAGCGACACATTTTTATTTAATGCAGTTGTCCATTCATTACCTAACTTCTCAACATTTACGTTCACTATAACATGAATTATATGAAGATTAGAATATTTCCATAATTGAATCAAATTATTCCATTTTTCCTCCTGATAATTCTGTATAGCAATCCACTTATCGTTATTACCAAAATTAGCATAATCAGGGAAAATTAATGGACTTTGCTGATATTGTAAATGAATTATGCGATGAGTGTTATTCGAAGCAGAGTCAATCATGTGACCAACAATCTGTTTAATCGACCTGTTTTGACTGTTTTTTCTTACTGAAATCACTTCGCTTGAAAGGTTTGTTAGCTTAGATTCCCATTCCTCAATCAAGTTTAATAATTCTTGAGTTATCGGTTCGAATTCTTTAATCATAATATACAGATTTTTAGTGATGATGCAATGTACAAATGTAAAGGAAAAATGTTAGATTTTTAGCTTCTTACCCCCAATACAACGGAACAAAAGCATTAAAATTTATCTAAAAAGCAAGTTGCATATTCGATTATCTTTCAAGTTAACAGTTGAAAACATTGGAGGAAAAAGACTAGGCAAATTTCAAAAATGTTATACCTTTGAATTTAGTATTTAACGGATTACCGTGTAGATAATGTAATTTATTGTTATTTCGTATATTTATACAATTGTATTAGTTGAAAAACTGAAATTGTTAATGCTACAATTATTTACTAACTTATTGTTTATAGTTTACCACTAATGTCCAGTAAAATATCTTTATTATGAGATTACCTTCGGTGAACTATTCTCTGCGCTGCAAAATCGCTTCGCTAAGTATCTCACTTTGTTCGAAATGACAATCAGCAAGTTATCCCTTTAGGAGGGGGTTGGTTTGCAGCTTCACCGCAAAC
>JANYAP010000155.1 GCA_025361285.1 Bacteroidales bacterium
AGGAAAAATTTGTGTGCGCCGAGCATTTAAAAGCTGCTCGCGAAATTGGTCGCAAGTCTATTGTACTTCTAAAAAACACCACCGATATTTTACCGTTAAAAGCCGATGTAAAAACCATTGCAGTGATAGGTCCTTTGGCTAATTCGAAACGCGATATGCTGGGCTGCTGGGCTGGCTCGGGGGTAAACCATAATAAAATAGTTACACTTTTAGAAGGTATAAAATCGGCCGTATCGCTCACAACAAATGTTTTATACTCAAAAGGTTGCAACATAATTGGCGACTCCACGAATATGTTTAATGAAGCCATATCGTTAGCCAAACAAGCCGATGTAGTTGTTGTAGCAATTGGCGAAGGTGGCGAAATGAGTGGAGAAGCTCGAAGTAGAGCTTACATTAATATTCCTGGCAAACAGGAAGATTTAGTAAAAGAATTATTAAAAACTGGCAAACCGGTAGTTGTGGTTTTAATGAGTGGTCGCCCATTAACAATTAACTGGTTGGCTGCCAACGCTCCGGCTATACTCGAAACTTGGTTTTTGGGTACAGAAGCAGGTAACTCCATTGCCGATGTGCTTTTCGGAAAGTATAACCCTGCAGGAAAACTAACCATGTCGTTCCCTTATGCAGTAGGGCAGATTCCTGTTTTCTACAATTACAAAAGCACAGGACATTCCGATTACAAATCGCCATACGGCTCGAGATATACCGACATTCCAAATGATCCACTTTTTCCATTTGGTTTTGGCTTAAGTTACACAAAATTCGAGTATTCCGATATTAAGCTTAGCGCGAAACAAATGAAAATGACTGATTCGATAACTGTTTCGGTAACAGTAAAAAATACTGGTTGTTACGATGGCGAAGAGGTGGTTCAGCTATACATTCGCGACCTTTTCGGAAGTGTAACCCGTCCCGTTAAGGAATTGAAAGGTTTCCGCAAAGTTATGATAAAAAAGGGCGCAAGTACCGATATAACCTTTGTTATTAAACAATCGGTCTTGGCATTTTACACTTACGATATGACATACAAAGCCGAACTTGGCGATTTTATTGCATTTGTAGGAACCAGCTCTGCCGATTGCAAAGAAGCCAAATTTGCTTTAGTTGAATGATGTGTTTAAGGAAAAAGTTAAAATTATGCATTTATATAATCTTTAAAAAACATTAAATTATGAAAATTAAATTATTACAAATTGCTTTAGTTGCCCTAATTTTTGCAGAAGCCAATGCACAGGTTAGCGAGAGCAAAGTAAAGAATGCGAGCAGTGCTGTATCGTTGGCGTTAACACCTCCAATGGGTTGGAATAGTTACGATTGTTACGGAGCAACTGTTACCGAACAAGAAGTGAAAGACAACGCGAATATGATGTCGGTTTATCTAAAAGATTTTGGCTGGGAGTACATTGTTGTCGATTATTGCTGGTATTACCCCTATCCGGGCGCAATGAATAACCTTGCGCAAACATCCGATTTCAATCCAAATTTACCTTTAGATACGTATGGCCGATTATTACCAGCTGTCGATCGTTTTCCTACATCGGCTAATAGCATGGGGTTTAAATCATTGGCCGACTATATTCATGGTCGTGGGTTAAAATTTGGAATACATGTTATGCGTGGCATACCGCGCGAAGCAGTTGCTAAAAAAATGCCAATATTAGGAACCAAATACACTGCCGATATGATTGCCAATGTGAATGATACATGCAATTGGATGAACGCTATGTACGGTGTAGATATGTCGAAGAAAGGTGCTCAGGAATATTACAACTCGTTGTACGAATTATATGCATCGTGGGGTGTCGATTTTGTAAAGGTCGACGATATTTCATCTCCATATCATTACGAAGAAATTGAAGGTGTTAGAAAAGCTATTGACAATTGTAAACGCCCAATGGTATTAAGCTTGTCGCCAGGCGATTATATTGTTGATAAGCAGGCCGAGCACGTAAAAGAAAATGTTAATATGTGGCGCATTTCTAGCGACTTTTGGGACAACTGGCATAGTTTGTATAATCAATTTGAACTTTGCCACAATTGGGAAAATTTTATTGGTCCTGGTCATTGGCCCGATGCCGATATGATACCAATTGGCTTATTGTCGCGCCGCGGCCCCAATGGAGAACCACGACGTTCGTTATTTACCGAAAATGAAAAAACTACTCTAATGACGCTGTTTTCAATTTTCCGCTCACCTTTAATGTATGGTGGCGACCTAACAATGATGAAAAACGACGAACGCAAATTATTGTCGAATAAGGCAGTACTGGCAGTTAATCAAAATAGCACCAACAACAGGCAACTATTTAGGCATTTAGATAAAATTGCTTGGATAGCCGACGTGCCAAGTAGTACCGACAAATATTTAGCGCTTTTCTATTTGGGCGATTATACCTCCAGCGAGGTTTCGGTTAAATTCTCGGAAATTGGTTTAAATCCAACCTGCAAGGTTGTTGACTTATGGAGCGGTAAAAACTTAGGAGAGTTCACAACTACGTTTAATTCGCAAATTCCAACCCATGGCGCTGGGCTTTACAGAATAAGTAATTTGCAGTAATACAACTGTATTATATAAAATCCTGACAGGTTTGTATTTAATAAAAGCTATAACACAAATAAAACCAACGCATTACTAAATAAACCACTTGCAAAAGTAGAAAAAATTAAAAAAAAGTTTGCAAATTTATTGAAACCTGTTACTTTTGCATCGCTAATAAAAAAGCGACAAACAATCTTCCTTAGCTCAGTTGGTTAGAGCATCTGACTGTTAATCAGAGGGTCCTAGGTTCAAGTCCTAGAGGGAGAGCGGAAAAAGTAAGCCACTTATGAGATAAAACTTATAGGTGGCTTATTTATTTACACACCATTTGCATACAAAATAACTATAAAACTCGTGTGTTAAAACACTACTGGAGAAAAGATAAACTAACTTTGTGAATCGTTAACTAACCGTAAACGTCGCAAAATGAACAGCAGAGTTCGAAAATCGCGTTATATCTCTTTGCGGTTTGTGCATCCGTGATGTCGGTTAACTGATTAGCAAAGAGCTTTAGCTCGTTGAAAAACAACACGAACATATTGGCTTTAGTCTAAAATCGAAAAGGTTCAAGTTAGTTGTTGCCGAGTACTTGAAGCTCTATTTATTGGCAAGCATAATTTATTTTTCTCCTAATTTGCGTTTAAGATCTGCTATTAATCTATCCTTTTCACTAATTACATTATCCTTTTCACTAATTACATTATTCTTTTCACTAATTACATTATTCTTTTCATCTAACGCCTTATCCTTTTGATTTATTGAATCAATTAAATCTCCAATTCTACGCTCTTTCTTCTCCAATTCTTCGAGTATTTCATCTTCCACATCCATTGTATTCTGAATATCCTCATCTGACATCGCACTTTGCAATTTTCTAATTATATCACGATACTCTTCGGGGAAAGCTACTTCATTAATATTTAAAATATGATCACTTTCCTTTTGACTTTGATCAAATATACTTAATATTCTTTCTAATTCTGTTCGTCGTTTCCCCTTCAATTCAGGTATTTGAATCACATAACTATCATGTGTTAAGCTCTCAATAAATTCCTCTTTATTCTTAAGTTGCTCGCCAGTTGCTAAATCAATATAATTGCGATTAACTTTTATTACAGGTGCTGTTTCGAAATCTAATGCATGTCCCAAAAAATAAATTGAAACTATTGGAAGAGCTGTTTTTCGTAATTCGCCTTTTATCTCTTTATCAATTGAGTTTTTATTTGTAAAATATTGCTGTCCTAAATATCTACGAAAGCGCATAATGTCTGTTGGTAACTTTGCCTTCTGTATCTCAATAATTATTTGTTTAAAACTCCCATCCGATAAGATAATTCTTGCAGCAAAATCCAATCGATATACCGTAAAAGATGCTTTGGAGTTTTCATTATCTGTATTTGAACGGTTAATCTTTACAACGTTATCTTTAGGTTGAAATTCTAACGAATCAATTTCCTCTCCTATGATTTTTGAAATCATAAGTTTGGCTATCTTATTATCATCCATTAAATACTTAAAAACAACATCGTATATTGGATTCGCTATTTTCATATAAATCACATTTTAATGCAAATGTATGATTTTAATATCAAACCCGAAACTTGCTCAAAATTGGGCTAATTTTTATAGGTGCTATAAGTCTATTAAAGCAGTCTATTATTAGTGTCCATCCATAAAGTCGATAGTTTGCGTATTAATCCTGACAGGTTTTCGGTAATAAATTGACTTTATGATAATTATAAATTACCGAGGATTTATAGAATGCAAAACTAATTATAAGCAATCTTACGTATTTCGCAGCTCAAAATTCATTCCCAAATACACCCGTCTAACTTGCTCATCGTCGGCAAGTTCTTGAGCGGTGCCAGCTTTTAGTATCGAGCCTTCGAAAAGAAGGTAGGCGCGGTCGGTTATGGTAAGTGTTTCGTGAACATTATGGTCGGTTACCAAAATGCCAATATTTTTTTCTTTTAACTTAGCTACTATCGATTGAATATCCTCAACAGCAATAGGATCGACTCCAGCAAATGGTTCGTCGAGCAATATAAATTTTGGGTCGATAGCCAAGGCTCGGGCAATTTCGGTACGCCGGCGCTCGCCACCCGAAAGCTGATAACCAAGGCTTTTACGAATTTTCATCAGTCCAAATTCCTGAAGCAACGATTCCACTCGCTCGGCCTGCTCGTGCTTGTGCATGCTAGTCATTTCCAGCACCGCCCGTATGTTATCTTCAACCGATAGTTTTCGGAAAACACTAGCCTCCTGCGCTAAATAGCCAATGCCGTTTTGAGCTCTTTTATATACAGGGTCGTGAGTGATATCCTTATCGTCGAGGAATATATACCCTTCGTTTGGAGCAATTAGCCCAACAATCATATAAAACGATGTGGTTTTCCCAGCACCATTCGGACCAAGTAAACCAACTATTTCGCCCTGATTAACTTCTATTGAAACGCCTTTTACTACAACCCGCGAACGGTAGCGCTTTACAAGATTTTCGGTTCGAAGCTTCATTATAAACAATTAATTTATTAATTTGATATAATAATTTTTAACACACTAAAATTTACAGTTTATTCTTTATTATTCGCACGCCCATTATAACGCTGTACTAAGTTCTATCTTCTTTGTTCTATGCTCTTGGCTCTATGCTCTTGATTCTATATTTTACTTTCTTTTCTATTCCCCACTTTCGGCTGCCTTTACTTTATTTCTTTGAACAACAGCTACAATAAGAATGCTTATTTCGTACAATAAATATAATGGTATAGCTACCAAAGTTTGACTAAATACGTCGGGTGGTGTAATAATAGCGGCAACAATTAGGATTAATATAATTGCATGCCGCCTGTATTTTTTTAAAAACGAGGTACTTATAACACCCATTTTTGCTAGAAAATATGCAACTGCAGGCAATTCGAAAATAAGCCCGCTAGCTAACGAAATTGATGCAATTGTAGAGAAATACGAACTCAAATTAATTTGATTTACAATTTGATCGCTTACCGAATATGTTCCTAAAAAATGAATCGATAATGGAACAATAAGATAGTAACCAAAAAGAACGCCAGTAAAAAATAGGCCCGAAACAGCAAGCACAGCGCCCCGCGAATTGTTTCGTTCCTTCGAATGTAGCGCAGGCGAAATAAAACGCCAAATTTCCCAAATCACAAAGGGGAAAGCAACGATTAGCCCAGCTATCAACGATATCCACATATCGGCCTGAAACTGCCCCGACATATTAATGTTAATAAGTTGAAATGGCTTATCGTTAATCCTTAAATTAGGAGAGTTTAACAACTCAGCCAAATGCGCAAACATTCGGTTTGTGAAAAAATCGGGGTTTTTGGGTGCAATAAGTATGTAATCGAAAATAATTTTGTCGTAAACAAAAGCTAAAATACCGAAAAACAAAATTGCCAAAACCGACCGGATGATATGCCACCTTAATTCTTCGAGATGTTCGAGAAACGACATCTCTCCCTGTTTTTCTCTTTTCATATATTTTTCAGATCGAAAAAATCATAATTTTTTATCAACCTATATTATTGAATATTTGCATGTTAAATATCGAAGAGACAACAATAAAGTAAAAAAAACTATAATGAATTTTTATCGTATTAGTATTCTATCTATTTTTTTCTTAAATTTAGGTACAAATGTATTTAATTTTTAATGAGAAAATGGAGCGATTAAAAAAGTAATTATCCATCACACTTTGAATTAATTATATTTGCGTCTTCTTAAAAAATAACATTATTTAGTATTAAGGCCTTAATAATAAGCAAGAAAGAAAACAGTACATGGGATATGCATCTGATATTTCGTTGAGTAACGAACTCAAAAAATATTTTGGTTTTACAACTTTCAAGGATCCACAGGAAAGTATAATTAGGAATTTGCTTGACGGGAATGATTCCTTTGTGTTAATGCCTACTGGTGGAGGAAAGTCGCTTTGCTATCAACTGCCAGCATTGATGATGGAAGGTACGGCAATAATTATATCGCCATTAATTGCCTTAATGAAAAACCAGGTTGATGCTATGCGTAGCTTTAGTGTTGACGATGGTATTGCCCACTTTTTAAATTCGTCGCTTACAAAAGCCCAGATTGCCAAAGTACGCGAAGATGTAGTTGACGGCAAAACCAAGCTTTTATACGTAGCTCCCGAATCGCTTACCAAAGAGGAAAATATTTTATTCCTGAAGCAGGTAAAAATTTCGTTCTACGCAGTTGATGAGGCTCATTGTATTTCCGAATGGGGACACGATTTTCGACCAGAATACCGCCGTATTCGTCCGATAGTTAACGAAATAGGCAACGCCCCTATTATTGCTCTTACAGCAACGGCAACACCTAAGGTACAGAACGATATACAAAAAAATCTTGGAATGTTGGACGCGGTTGTGTTTAAATCGTCGTTTAACCGCTCAAACCTTTACTACGAAATTCGACCAAAGGTTAACGCTACCACCGAAATTATAAAATATATAAAAAATAATGCTGGCAAATCGGGCATTATTTATTGCTTAAGCCGCAAAAAAGTTGAGGAACTGGCCGAATCGCTTAAAGTTAACGGTATAAAAGTACTGGCTTACCATGCTGGAATGGACGGCAACACCAGAGGCGAGAATCAAGATAAATTTCTGATGGAAGATTGCGATGTTATTGTTGCTACCATTGCTTTCGGTATGGGTATTGACAAGCCCGACGTTCGGTACGTTATTCATTACGACATTCCTAAGAGCCTCGAAGGATATTATCAGGAAACTGGTCGTGCAGGACGCGATGGTGGCGAAGGAAATTGCATAACTTTTTATAGTTATAAGGACATTCAAAAGCTTGAGAAGTTTATGCATGGAAAGCCAGTTGCTGAGCAAGAAATAGGGCGGCACCTGCTTCTCGAAACAACAGCTTATGCCGAATCGGCGTTGTGTCGTCGTAAATCGCTTTTGTATTATTTTGGCGAAGAATATACCGAGGTAAATTGCGAAAACTGCGATAATTGCCTCCATCCTAAAGTTCAGTTCGACGGTCAAGAGTTTGTTGAACAGGTACTTGAGGCAATACTTGAGGTAAAAGAAAAATTTAAGTCGGAACACGTAGCTAATGTGCTGGCAGGCAATCTCGACAGTTCCATTAAAACATACAAACACCATAAACTCGAAGTTTTTGGTACAGGAAGCGAAAAAAGTGTGCGCTTCTGGAATTCCGTTGTTAGGCAAGCATTAGTTGCAGGCTTAATTTTGAAAGACATTGAGAATTATGGCCTATTAAAGTTATCGCCCGACGGTCATCAGTTTCTCGAAACTCCTTATCCTTTCCTGCTAAGCGAGGATAACGAATATAGCGATGAAGACGAAGACGAAGCAGGTGGACAAGGTGGTAAGACTAGTGCGGTAGATTTGGAGTTATTTAATATAATGAAAGATCTTCGCAAAAAAATTGCCAAACAAAAAAGCCTGCCTCCGTTTGTAATTTTTCAGGACACATCGCTGGAGGACATGGCTATTCAGTACCCAATTACAATGGACGAGCTCCAAAACATTGTTGGTGTTGGGGCTGGAAAGGCGCAGCGGTACGGCAAAGAATTTATCGACCTAATAAAAATTTATGTCGACGAAAAAGAAATAACTCGCCCGCAGGATTTGGTAGTGAAATCGGTAGTTAATAAGTCGGGAATGAAAGTATATATCATTCAATCTATTGACCGAAAGCTGTCGCTTAACGATATTTGCGATGCCAAAAATATATCGATGAGCGACCTTTTAACTGAAATTGAAGCCATTGTAAATTCGGGCACCAAACTAAACTTGGAGTACTATATAAGCGAGGAAATAGACGAAGACCATCAGGATGAGATTTTCGATTACTTCCGAGAAGAAGCTGAAAGTGAATCGGTTGAAGACGCAATTAAGGCTTTAGGCGAAGGCGACTATACCGAAGACGAAATACGGTTAATGCGCATTAAGTTTATTTCGGAAATGGGAAACTAACTAAAGCTTCTATGAAAACTCTTCTTTATTCACAACATATTATTTTTAAGGTGTTCATGAAATCGCTATCGCTAAGTTGTTACTTTTTCAGAAAAAAATAACAAGAAAAATATTTGAAACTTCTTGTGCACATTGACTTATGTCCATTTTTTGAAGTTTTAACGAGTTTTCTAAGAGACACTAACTATGTTAGTTGTCGTTGCCAGCTTTCCGTAGTTTGCCTAGCATACTTACAATATAAAACAGAAATCCCCAAATTGTTAAAACCACTATCGAGTACGATAATATTAACCATATTGGAGCCTTAAAACCTATGTTCCACATAGCACGTTGTTGTGTTAGCGAAGGTTTCGACGTAGGTATTGCTATAGCAAGAGTTTCCGATTTTTTATAATCGCCGGCTTCGCTGTTTAGTTTGGCTATAAGCTCAACATTACCAGCCTTATCTCCCAAAATATTTTTAGGAATATCGTAAAGTGCCACACCATTTTCGTTAGTTTTTCTTTCTTCGCCAAGCGGAAGGTTACCAAAATACCGTTTTATAAATAGAGCAATGCCTATGCCTTTAATTGGCTTATTAAGTGTATCGGTAGCAATTACTTGTATCTTTTTTTCGTTAGTTAAAACGGTAATATCAAATTTGGCCTTTACGGAACTAACGTATTGCTTTGTGTTGTCAATTGCTGGTTGAACGTAATCTTTATTAAAACTTCGAAAATACGAGATAACAAACCACAAATCGTCTTCACTCACAATGTCTTTAAACTGCGGCATAGGACTACGTCCGGTAGCAATTTTATAGAACAGTGCTCCATCGGTTTGGGCTTGAAATTTAACTGTGGAAGGATCGCCAGGAGAAGGAACGAGCTTCACAAAATCGCCCTTGGTAGGCATACCGTGGCAGCTAGTGCAATTTTTCATGAAAACGGCTTCGCCTTTCTTCACTGTTTCGGACGTGAATTTAAGAGGACTTACTCTCAAATTCTTATCCTCAGGTACTTCCCACAATTGAGCACTCAGCCTAAAAGCAACAGCTAAAAAGATAAGGCAAAAGTATATTTTTTGTTTCATAAAATGTTTTATTTCAACTATTTATTATCATCATGTTCATGAATAGTTTCCATTACTGGAATTACAGGAAATATTTTCGAAAGTACTGTTATTATAATAAGTACCAAAATAAAGGCAGCCAACGTAACCGAAGTTTCAATTATTGTAGGCGAATAAACTATAAAGTTTTCGGGAACATATTGAACTGGCAAGAATGGATATTCCTGCGTTGGTACAACAATTAGGTATCGTTTAAACCACGACGCTATAAATACCGATATTGCGATTAACAACATAGGCAAAGCCTTTCGCATTTGCTTGAATAACAACAATATAATAGGTAATATCAACCCAAATATTTGAGCCAACCAAAACATTATAGCATATTTACCTGTAAAAAGTTCGTGCAAATGATGTGCTTCGGCCTTTTCCAGTTTGTAAGCAGGCACCAAAAATTCGTTTATGTTAAAATACAGATATACAAGCGAAACCAACACCAACAATTTCCCCATTTTATCGAAATGCTTGTCGGTTATATATTCGTGCAATTTATAATTTGTGCGGAAAAAATACATGGCAATAATAACTGCTGCTCCGCCCGCAACAAAAGCACCACTAACGAAGTATGGTCCAAATATAGTGCTGTTCCAACCAGCCCTTGTGGTTGAAGCAAATAACCACGATGTAACCGTATGTATTGCCAAAGCAACAGGCACAATAAGTATAAGTAAAATTCGAACAGCCATTTCTATTGTCGCTACTTGCTTTGCGTTACCTTTCCAATTAAGCGACAATATTTTATATGTAAGTTGCTGCCATTTAGGCGCGTTTGTTAATCGTTTGCTACATAGTGCAATATCGGGAATCATTGGAATATACAACAACAAAGTACTAATAGCCACATAGGTAGTTACCACAGTAACATCCCAAAGAATAGGCGATTGAAAGCGGCCATAAATAAATACATTAATTAACCTATCGGGCCGCCCCATGTCCGAAACAATAACCAAACCAGCCACAGCAGCAAAGGCTAGCGCAATAATTTCGGCAATTCGCGTAATAGGCGTAATCCACTTTGCACCCGACAAGCCAAGTACCGCACTAATAAGCATCCCGATAAGGCTAGTAGCAACAAAAAACACAAAAGTGGAGATATACATTCCCCACGAAACATAATCGCGTAAGCCTGTTACGCCTAAGCCAGTGCTAAGCTGTATAGAGTAGGCATACAAACAGGCTCCAAGGGCTATTAGCAGAAATGTCATCCATACAGTAAAACCTTTGGTAATGCCTACCGATCGAAGTAAGTCGGTGGTTATATTTTCGTTATGGTTATTTGTTTCCATATATTTTTTGGTGTTATAAGCAAAAAAAACAAGCGAAACCTTTTCAAAAGATTTCACTTGTAACTAATAAATAAAGTGCGAGATCGACAATAAATTACGCTCTATTGTCCATACATAAACTGGCCCATATTGGCAAAGCTAGCTTTAGGATTTAAGCACATTACAGGAATTTTGGCTTTATTAGCTATAACCATCTGTTCCTTAGCACCAAATATATAATCGAGAAACGATATATACTTAGTTGTCATTATCAAAATTAAATCGGCATTAATCCGCTTTGCAAATGCAACAGTATCCTTTTTGAAGTCGCTAGTTCGTTCGGGCGAATGTATCTCATAATCAAGGTTGTTTTGTATAAGAAAGCGAATAGCAAAATTAAGGTTCGAGTTAATTTTATTTTGTAACGATTTGTCGCCCACAGGGTATTTATACAAATGCACCTTCGAGTTAAAGTACTTGCCAAAATATATTACCCAGTATAATTTTTCTTTATTTTCCGATTTAAAATCGATAGGAAAAACTATGTTCGAGTATTTCTCATGAGATTTTGGTTGATCTTGAACTACTATAAATGGCACTTTCGACCCAACAATTACTTTTAGCGCCCAACTTCCAAAAAAACGCTGCATTGTGCTCATTCCATGAGTTCCCATAACTACCATGCTCACATTTTGCTCCGATGCGTAGCTGGAAATAGTGCTAAATATGCTGCCTTCAATTATCCTATAGTCGGGCTTAATGCTAAAGCGCCGTTCAGTTTCCTCGCAAATTAAGGCCATTTTATCTTTCCTAGCCTCAATTTCGCTTTCGGAAGTTTTTGGTGGTGCAATGTGCAGTAACGCAATTTCCTGCTTAATTGTTCGTGAAATTCTTATAGCATGCTCCAACGCGCATTGCGAAAGGTTAGTGAAATCCCACGTTACAAGTATTAGGTTCGCTTTGTTATCCATAGAAGGGATTTAAGTTATTATTACCAAAATTATTAACGGTCGAATTTAAAAAAAATCTTTATTATCTAATATTAAACGGTTGAGTAAATTCAAAAATTGTATTTTTGTATTTTACAAATTTAAGAAAGTATAACAATTATGGAGCATCAGGAACGAAACATTATACGAGATATTATTAAAACCCCTAAACTCGACACCAGTGTTTTAGTAAAAGGTTGGGTTAGAACCAAGCGTGGAAATAAAAACGTGGCATTTATTGCTTTAAACGATGGTTCGATAATTCATAGCCTACAAATTGTGGTTGATGTTGCAAATTTCGACGAAGAACTGTTGAAAAAAATTACCACCGGAGCATGTATTGCGGTTGAGGGCAAACTGGTAGCCTCGGGTGGTCAAGGCCAAAGCGTGGAAGTAGTTGCCAGCAAAATTTTTGTTTACGGAACTGCCGATCCTGACGTTTTTCCGCTTCAAAAAAAGGGACACAGCCTCGAGTTTCTTCGCGAGATAGCTCACTTGCGCCCTCGTACCAATACTTTTGGAGCCGTGCTTCGCATTCGCCATGCACTTGCCTTTGCCATTCATAAATACTTTAACGACAACGGTTTCTTTTATCTTCACACGCCAATTATTACTGGCTCCGATGCCGAAGGTGCTGGCGCTATGTTTCAAGTAACTACGCTCGACCTTAAAAATCTTCCTAAAACTTCCGATGGCGACATTAATTACGAAACCGATTTCTTCGGAAAATCGACTAACCTTACCGTATCGGGTCAACTAGAAGGCGAACTTGGCGCAATGGCATTGGGGTCGATATATACCTTTGGACCAACATTTCGTGCCGAAAACTCGAATACTCCGCGCCACCTTGCCGAATTTTGGATGATTGAACCCGAAATGACTTTTTGCGATATTACCGATAATATGGATTTGGCCGAAGATTTTCTTAAATACCTTATTACCTACGCATTAGAAAAATGCACCGACGATTTGGAGTTTTTATGCAAAATGTACGACGAAGAATTAATTGACCGCCTGAAATTTGTTACCGAAAACGATTTTAAGCGACTAACTTATACCGAAGGCGTTGCAATTCTCGAAAAAGCCGATCAAAAATTCGAGTTTCCCGTTAAATGGGGTATCGACCTGCAATCGGAACACGAGCGTTATTTGGTTGAAAAAGAATTTAAATGCCCCGTTATACTTACTGGCTACCCGAAAGAAATTAAGGCGTTCTATATGAAGCAGAACGACGACGGGAAAACCGTTCGCGCCATGGATGTTCTTTTTCCGAAAATAGGTGAAATAATAGGTGGTTCGCAGCGCGAGGAGGATTACGAAAAGCTCGAAAGCCGTATGAACGAAATGCATATACCCGCAAAAGATTTGTGGTGGTATTTGGAAACGCGTAAGTTTGGCACCGCCCCGCACAGTGGTTTTGGCCTCGGTTTTGAGCGATTGGTATTGTTTGTAACCGGAATGTCGAACATTCGCGATGTAATTCCATTCCCACGCACACCAAAGAATGCGGAGTTTTAGCAATTCCTGCAAATTAATAGTTGTTGCTAAAGGCCGAAATAGGTGAGTTAAACACACGTTAAAACGTTTTACGCTGGCACAAAGAATGATCGCGGGTAATTAATCCTGACAGGTTTTCGGTAATAAATAGAATTTCTGATAATTATAAATTACCAAGGGTTTATAGAATACAAAACCTGTCAGGATTTTACACTTTATGGATGAGGGTTAATTAAAAAATGCTATAAATTGCTAATCTATTTAATTAAGTATGATAGAAGCCAAATTAATATACTGAGGCTTCTAAAACCTTATTAACCTTATTTTTCGGAAACAATTACAACAGCATAGTTTACGCCAAGTCAGGAGGTCTGAATATTCCAAAGTATTTCGATACAGTTGCATTATAAAGTTACCGCTAAATCGCATATTTCGCATATTTATTTATCTTTGTTCGATAAGCCAACTAATCAAAATGTTAAACCAAAAACTTCAGCAGAAATTACTTCAAAAACTTTCGCCACAGCAAATTCAAATGATTAAACTGTTGGAGATACCGTCGATGCAACTTGAGCAGCGAATTGAAAAAGAAATTGAAGACAATCCTGCTCTCGAAGAAGGTTTGGAAACTAGTATCGACGATACATACGACGAAAAATCGACCAAAGACAAGGACGAAGCCGATTTTTCGATAGACGAATACATTACAACCGACGACATACCATCGTATAAGCTAAATGCGAAAAACTACAATAAAGCCGAATTAAAACCCGATATTCCATTTTCGGTAGGTGCTTCGTTTCACGATTTTCTCGAAAGCCAACTGGGATTGCGCAACTTAAGCGAACGTACCAAAATGCTTGCAAGCTATCTTATTGGCAACTTGGAAGATGACGGCTATTTACGCCGTAGGCTCGATGCCGTAGCCGACGATCTCGATTTTAACCTAAACATTAAAACCGACCAAACCGAACTGCTCGAAACATTGCGCGTTATACAGGATTTAGACCCCATTGGCGTTGGCGCACGCGACCTTCAGGAGTGCTTGATATTGCAAATTGCCAATAAGGATCAATGCATTGAACCAATTGCAAATGCACATAAAATTATTAAATATCATTTCGAAGAGTTTACGCGAAAACATTACGATAAAATTACCGCTCGCCTTAACATATCCGACGCTAATATTAAGGCGGCAGTGGCCGAAATACTTAAACTAAACCCTAAGCCAGGTGGCGGCTATTCCGATCCACACAGCAAAGTGTCGGAAACAATTATTCCCGATTTTATACTCGAAAATATCGATAACGATTTGCAGCTCAGCCTTAACTCGCGTAACGTGCCAGAGCTTCGTATTAGCCGATCGTATAGCGATATGCTCGAAGCATATTCGGCAAGCAAAGGTAATTCGAACAAAAACCAAAAAGAAGCAGTAAACTTCGTAAAGCAGAAGCTCGACTCGGCAAAATGGTTTATCGATGCCATAAAACAACGGCAGAACACCTTAATGATTACTATGCGAGCTATTCTCGATTTTCAGAAAGGTTATTTTGTTGAAGGCGACGAAACAAAACTTCGCCCAATGATTTTAAAGGACATTGCCGACAGCACGCACCTCGACATATCAACAATTTCGCGGGTTGCAAACAGCAAATATATTCAAACTCATTTTGGAATATTCCCACTTAAGTCGTTCTTTTCCGAAGGCCTACAAACCGACTCGGGCGAAGAAGTATCGACACGCGAGATTAAGAAAATTTTACAGGAATGTATCGAAAACGAATTAAAACACAAACCATTAACCGACGATGAGCTAGCCGATATACTTCAGAAAAAAGGCTATTTAATTGCGCGCCGTACGGTAGCCAAATATCGCGAACAGCTTAATATACCGGTGGCAAGGTTGAGGAAGGAACTTTGAAAGAGAAAAAGTACTAATTAACAAGTACTAAGTACTAAGAAATGTAAAGAATGAAAACTAAATGAGCAAAATACAGGTTACCATATTACTATTTAAACGAATACCAAAAATATTTTCCATAATCTTTCACCCTTTGTTAATGCCTACATTGGGCATTTACGTTATACTCACTTCTGGAACAAATGCTTCGCTGCTCGATAGTGATGCGAAAAATATTATTCTAACAATTGTAGTTGCCTGCACTCTAATTATTCCATTGGCTTTTGTGCCGTTTTATTACTACTGGCGCATAACCTCTAGCCTAACCATGAGCGAGCGCCAGGAACGCATTGTGCCACTGGCTATTACTGGAACGCTGTATTATACGTGCTTTTTTATACTTCATCAGATGAGTGCACCGCGTATAATTCTAGCTTTTCTGTTCGCAACGGCATTATCGGTAATACTTAACTTGCTAGTTACCCTAAAATGGATGATAAGTGCACACATGATAGGCATTGGAGGCTTAATTGGGTTAATATTTTCAATGTCGGTTCAATACCACGTCGATACCATGTTTTACCTAATGTTAGCAATTATACTTTCGGGTTTTATTGGCTTTGCGCGATTAAGCCTAAACGCACATACACCAAGGCAAGTTTATACGGGATTTATTGTAGGCTTTGTAGTTGTAGCGGGTACTTTTTTTGTTTTCTGAAAGCCAAGGTTAAAGTTTAACAACTTCAATAGTTCGGTAACTTCTAATTATTCAATTTTTACGTACTTGTATTTCTATGTATTTTCAACTTGTTAGTTATAAGCAAGTTGGAAAAATGTACCGAAGTATTAACTAACAACTGCATTAATATTAATAGTAGCAAACTCAATTACTACCCTATGCTATCAATTTGTATCCCAATTTTCAATTTCAACATTGCTCAATTAGTTCAAAAACTTTATCAACAAGCTGATAATTTAAATATTACGTTTGAAATTATTTGTATCGACGATTGCTCGAACGAGGAATTTAGAATGCATAATAAATTGGAGGCAAATAAATATGGTACTTATATACAATTGGAGCAAAATATCGGTCGCGCGCGTATTCGCAATTTGTTTCTAAAACACACCCAATACGAGTATCTTCTATTTTTAGATTGCGACTCCGACATTATTTCATTAAATTTTATACAACTATACGTAAACAAAACAAAATGGGGTTATAATCAGGTTATTTGTGGCGGACACATATACAGTTCAAAACCGCCAAAACGCCGAAATAGACTACGCTGGTATTATGGAAATAAACGAGAAAGTGTTAAGGCAGAGGATCGAGTTAAGAATTCATCGAAGTATTTTAAAACGTGTAACTTTCTTATTAACAGGAGTGTGTTCGATAAAGTTCAGTTTAACGAAAAGCTGACAAACTACGGGCACGAGGATACCTTGTTTGGTTTTCAGCTTCAACAAAACGGTATAGCAGTAACCCAGTTTGATAACCCAGTTTATTATGATGATGTTGAAGACAATGAGCAATTTATGCGAAAAACTGAAACTGGATTAAAATCGCTATTACAAATACTTAGCTACGTTGAAAACGACTCTTCATTTATCGAAAGTATTCCAATCCTCTCATTTTATGAACGATGTAAAACAAAGAATTTGTTATGGTTGCTTTTAATTATGTACTTTATTTCTAAACCCTTTATAAGTAAGCTTCTTACCACTGGTTTTGTATTCCTTCCATTATTTGATTTTTATAAATTAGGATATCTAATTAACTTAAAAAGAAAGTATTAGATATGAAATTGAGTTCATTTCACCTAAGGAAAAGAATAGTATATAATAACGTTCAACCCTTTAAGGCATAGCCGTCAATCTAAGAACTGTAAGTGTCTGACAATGAGTAGTGGGTGCTATTTTTCACCCCATTCCTTTGGAGAACAGGGTTCTTTGTTGTAATTTTGCTCATGTCAAAGAACTTTAAATTGTTAATATTCAGCGA